>DATHBT010000180.1:0-19149 GCA_035295985.1 Pyrinomonadaceae bacterium
TAAGGAACTCATCGAAGCGCGCGCAGCCGGCAGCGCGCACGCGCCGCGGCCGGCCCCGACGGCGCGTCGCACCGATGGCCGCCACGGCCCTCTCGCAGACACGGCCGCTTCTGACCCTCACGCCACGGACGCACCCCACGGCCGCGTCCCGCCAGGCGCTCGCCGCCGCGCGCGCCACACGGGCGAGTTGTAGCGGACTGTTTCGGGACGCACGCGTGGGCCGCGACTGTCCCGCGTCGTATCATTGAACGCCCGGCCGCCGCTCAGTCTCCGCGCCCGTGCGCCCGCCGCCCCGGCTGATTCCCCTGTAGAAGCGACTGACAGTTGTGTCGCCGCGCGCGCCGCGCGGGCTGGCACGGTCGTTGCCCGTGGAGGCACTGGAACGATCCAGGAGTGGGGGAACCCGACGATGAAAGAAGTGGCAAACGACCTCGCAAAACTTCTGGCGGTCATCATGCTGACCGTCACCCTCGCCATCTCGATGGCGGCCTTCTCGCTCTGGGCCGGCTCAGACGCGGACGCGCCCGCCCAACAGCCTGCGCTCGCCGGCACGCTCGCCGCCTCCTCGTGACGCGCCGCGCGGACGCTCTCGGCACTCGGCCAAATTCATAACGCGCCGCGCGCGAGGATTCGAGCCGCCGCGCTTCGCTCGCCGCGCTGATTTCGTGTTCCGGGCGCACGCCGGCCCTGGTTCGCGCGCGTCGCACTCCCGTCGGTCGTGCGCGTCCTGAGCGCCGCAAATTTTCTTCGTAATGATTTATGAGTCGGGCCGGGAGAGTCTTCTGAGACCAGTGCCTTCCCGTCGCGCCGGCGTCAGTCGTCTTCCGCGACGCCTTCGAGGATGACCTGCGCGACGGCGTGCTCGGAGGTGTGCGAGAGCGAGAGGTGCGCGCGCGCCGCGCCCGCCCGGCGGAAGAGTTCGAGCGCGGCGTCGCGGAAGACGAGACGGGGCCGCCCCGCCTCGTCGTTCGAGACTTCAACGTCCTGCCAGCCGACGCCGCCGCTCCAGCCCGTGCCCAGCGCCTTGAGCGCCGCTTCTTTCGCGGCGAAGCGCGCGGCATAATGTTGCGCGGAGGCCGCGCCGCGCGCGTCGCAGTAGTCGCGCTCGCTCGCGGTGAAGACGCGCTCGCGGAAGCGCGGCGTGCGATCCAAGACTTCGCGCATCCGCCGCACCTCTACGATGTCGATGCCGGTCGAAACAATCACGGAAGATCAGGAGACGGCCGCGAGCGCCGGCTTCCGCTGGCTCGCGCGCGGCCCGGTGCGCGCCCTCTCGTGCGACGCGCTCTCACGCGCGGGCTTCGCCAACGCCTTCTCGACGCGCGCAGGCGGCTGTAGCCCCTTCCCCGAAAACGATCTCAACCTCGCGGGCTTCGCCGAAGACTCGGCCGCGAACATCTCTGAAAACCGTCGCCGCTTCCTCTCGCTCTTCGACGGCCGCTGGTCGCTCGCCACCGGGTGGCAGGAGCACGGCACGGGCGTGTGCTCCGTGCGCGAGGGCGATCCCGTGCCCGACGCGCGCGACGACGAACGCTGCGACGCGCTGACGACGAACTTGCCGCGCGTGCTCCTCGGCGTCAAGACGGCCGACTGCGTGCCCGTCCTGCTCGGCGACACAAGAACCGGCGCGTGCGCGGCGGTTCACGCCGGCTGGCGCGGCACGGCGGCCGGCATCGCCGCGAAAGCGCTCGTGCGGGTGGGCGAGGAGTACGGCACGCGCCCGCGCGATGTGATTGCCGCAGTCGGCCCGGCCGCGCTCGGCTGCTGCTACGAGGTCGGCCCCGAGGTGGTCGAGATTTTCGACTCGCGCTTCGCCGAAGACGCGCCCGCAATCTTCACGCCCACGAGCGCCGGCCGCGCGCTCGTCGATCTGCACGAGGCCAACCGCCGCCAACTAGAGCGCGCCGGGGTTTTACGCGAAAACATCCGCGCCGCGCCGTTCTGCACGATGTGCCGCACAGACCTCTTCTTCTCCTACCGCCGCGAGAAGCGGAAGCACGGCCGCACGGGCCGCCTGCTCGGCGTGATCGGAAGAGACGCGGAGAAGCGGTGACACGGAGACGCGGCGAAAAAACTTCAGAGCAACTCCAACCGTCGCCGCACCTCCCCCTCTCCGCGTCTCACCTCCTGCGCCCGCCGCCGAAGAGCTGGCGGTTGATCGGCCTGACCTCTTCGTTGGGGCCGACGACGGCGATGGGCATCGTGATCTCGCGCGTCGTGGGCGGGTAGCAGATTTCGTCGTTGCAGGCCTGGTAGCGCACCTTCGCCTTGAGTTCCGTCACGCCCGTCTTGAAGCCCGCCGGGAAGGTGACGTTGAAGCGCATGACGGCGCGGCCGTCGTAGAGCGCGAGCGGCTCTTTCGAGAAGCCGAGCTTCTGCACCTTCGCGCGCGGGAAGGTGACGGCCGAGGCGCGCACGCCGTCGGGCGTCTCGATCTTGACCGTCGTCGGGATGGAAAACTTGTTGAGCACCCGGTTGGCGTTGACGTGGAAGCCGTCGGGGATGTCGAGCACGACGGCGGCCTGCACGGTGCGTCCCTGCTGCGCCCTGTTCGCGGCGTAGAAGCCGTTCACGTTCACGTCGGCCTGCGCGCGAGCGGCAGCGTTGGCGTTGACGCCGCGCGGGCCGGACGCGGCGGCGGCGAGCAGCGCGGCGAAAGAGAGCGCGGTTGCGTGGCGTAAGAGTCTTTTAATCATTTCGTTCGTGTCGGCGTTCGAGAGTTCTGTTCGCGGGGACTACCGCGTTAATTGATGCACGAGCGCGGGGCTGAGGTTGTTCGCCTCCGCGCGTCGGGCCGAGAGTTGGCCGCAGGCGGCGTAGATGTCGCGCCCGCGCGGGCGGCGGACGAAGGCGCGGACGCCCTTCGATTCGAGAATTTTTTGGAAACTCTCGACCCGTTCGGGCGGCGACGGCCTGTAGGGCAGCGGGTCGCCGGGGTTGTGCGGGATCAGGTTGACCTTCGTCCGCAGTTGGTGGCGGTTGAGCAGGTTGGCGAGCTGGCGCGCGTGCTCGTCCGAGTCGTTCACATTGTCGAGCAGCACGTACTCGAAGGTGAAACGCTCGCCCGGCTTGAGAGACTTCTCGAACTCCTTGCACGCGGCGAGGAGTTCCCGGAGCGGCCACTTCCGGTTGATCGGCATCAGCTCGTCGCGCAGCTCGTCCGTCGGCGCGGCGAGCGAGATGGCGAGGTGCGGCCGGTCGGGCACGGTCGCAAGCTCCCTGATGCGTGGGACGATGCCGGCGGTCGAGACAGTCACGCGGTTCGGGACGATGTGCAGGCCGCCCTCCGCGGCCATGATCCGCAGCGCCTTCATCAGCGAATCGAAGGCCAGGAACGGCTCGCCCGCGCCCATCGCGACGAGGTTCGTGCCGCGCGGCGTGTGCGCGCCAGCGCCGTAGGCGTCGTTTAAGGCGACGACGACCTGCTCGACAATCTCGCCCGCCGTCAGCGTGCGGAGCAGGCCGAGCTTCGCCGTCAGACAAAAACTGCACTGCAAGGGACAGCCCGACTGCGACGAAAAGCAGATCGTGTCGCGCCGCTCTTCCGGGATGAAAACGGTCTCGACGGGCAGGTTGTCGTGCGTCTTCAAAAGGTAACGGCGTGTGCCGTCCTCGGAGATGTAGCGCGACTCGACCGTAAGCGTCGAAGCCGTGGCTCGCGCGGCGAGCCGGGCGCGCAGGTCTTTGGGCAGGTCGGTCATCTCGTCGAACGAGCGCAGGCGTCGGCGGTGCAGCGCCGCGAAGATCTGGCGCGCGCGGTAGTCCGGCTCGCCCATTGATTTGACGAACTCGCT
The DNA here is from genome assembly GCA_035295985.1 of Pyrinomonadaceae bacterium. Taxonomy (GTDB): domain Bacteria; phylum Acidobacteriota; class Blastocatellia; order Pyrinomonadales; family Pyrinomonadaceae; genus JAIVGV01. Next base: position 3,795 of record DATHBT010000180.1, read on the forward strand.
CAGCTCCGCCTCGGTCAACCCTGTGAGATGAACTTGCTCCATTGCCACTCATTTTAACACCCGGCCGCGCAGGTCTCACAGCGGGCGGTCGGCGGTTGAGTGTCGGGATAAGCACTCACCACGGAGGCACAGAGTACACGGAGGGGGCACAGAGGATTTCTCTGTGTAAACTCTGCGCCCTCTGTGCCTCCGTGGTGAGTGCGGTACGCCGGCGCTCAACCATGAATGCGCCCGCTACATGCATCGCGCGTTGCGATTTTGCGGGCGCGTGAATATGCTAGTGGCAATTCTCCCAGAATAAATTTTCGGAGGCCGGAGTGATGAGGAAAGTCTCGGTGCTTCTCTGCCTGCTGATCCTCGGCATGTCGCTGCCGGCGGGCGCGTCCTTTTCGTCGGGCGCCGCGGCGCAGCGCAGGGCGCGCCAGCCGCGCGCGGTGTCGTCGCGCGCGGTCGAGGACGTGCACTCGTACTCGAACCCATCGGAGGTGAGGGTGCGGCACGTCGATCTCGACTGGGACGTGCTCTTCGATCAGAAGATTCTCAAAGGCTCGTCCACGCTCACGATTGAGCGCGCGGCGCGCGGCCGCAACGCGCCGCTCATACTCGACACGCGCAACCTCGGCGTGACGCGCGTCGAGACCTCGACGGGCGGAAGCACCTGGAGCGAGGCGCAGTTCACCATCGGCACGAACGATCCCGTCCTCGGCGCGCCGCTCACCGTCCAACTCCCGGCGCAGGCCGACCGTGTCAGGGTGCATTACACGACCAGCCCGCAGGCTTCGGGCTTGCAGTGGCTGGAGCCGGCGCAGACTGCGGGCAAGCGCCTGCCCTTCATGTTCACGCAGTCTCAGGCCATCCACGCGCGCAGTTGGATACCCTTGCAGGACACGCCGCAGGTGCGCGTCACCTACACGGCGCGCGTGCGAACGTCGCGCGAGCTGCTCGCCGTGATGAGCGCCGACAACGATTCCAAAACGGCGCGCGACGGCGACTACAGCTTCCGCATGGCTCAGCCGATCCCCTCGTACCTGATCGCGCTGGCCGTCGGCGACCTGCGCTTCCGGCCGATGGGGCGGCGCACGGGCGTCTATGCCGAGCCTTCGGTCGTCGAGAGCGCGGCGCGCGAGTTCGCGGACACGGAGCGGATGGTCGAGGCGACCGAGCGGCTGTACGGGCCGTACCGCTGGGGCCGCTACGATCTGCTGGTGCTCCCGCCCTCCTTCCCGTTCGGCGGGATGGAGAACCCGCGCCTGACGTTCGTGACGCCGACCGTCATCGCGGGCGACAAGAGCCTCGTCTCCCTGATCGCGCACGAGCTGGCGCACTCCTGGTCTGGCAACCTCGTCACCAACGCGACTTGGCGCGACTTCTGGCTGAACGAGGGCTTCACGACCTACCTCGAACGGCGCATCCTCGAAGCCGTGTACGGCCGCGACCGCGCGCAGATGGAGGCCGCGCTCGGCCGGCGCACGCTCGACGACGAGCTGAAGACTCTCGCGGAGCGCGACGAAATCCTCCACGTCGATCTCAAAGGCCGCGACCCGGACGAGGGTTTTACGCAAGTGCCTTACGAGAAGGGCGCGCTCTTCCTGCGTCACCTCGAAGAAACCTTCGGCCGCGAGCGCTTCGACCCGTTCCTGCGCGCCTACTTCGACCGCTTCGCCTTCCAGAGCATCACGACCGAAGATTTTCTGGGCTACCTGCGCCAGAACCTCCTGAACCGCAACCCGCGCCTCGCCGCCCGCGTGCCCGTGCAGGAGTGGATTTACAGCGCGGGGTTGCCGGCGAGCGCGCCCGGCCCGCGCTCCGACGCCTTCACGCGCGTCGAAGAGCAGGCCCGCAGGTGGCAGCAGGGGAGCTTGCGCGCCGAGCAGATCAACACGCGCCAGTGGACGACGCACGAGTGGCTGCACTTCCTGAAGTCGCTGCCGGAAGATTTGGATCGTGAGAAGATGGCCGAGTTGGATCGCGCATTCCGGCTGACGCGCTCCGGCAACTCCGAGGTCGCGTTCCAGTGGCTGCTGATGTCGATCCGCGGCCGGTACGAGCCGGCCTACCCGCGGCTCGAAGAGTTCCTGACTTCAATCGGGCGGCGCAAATTCCTGCGCCCGCTCTACGAGGAGCTGGCGAAGACGCCGGAGGGGCGCGAGCGCGCGCTCACGATCTACCGCCGCGCGCGGCCGGGCTACCACCCGATTGCCGTCACGTCGATTGATCAAATCTTGCAGTGGAAGACTTAGCGCCGGCCGCGAGACCCGCGCGACGAGAGAGCGCGATCTTCTCTTCGCGCCTTCGCGCCTTTGCGAGAGGCTTTTCTTCGCCGCGAGAGGAAATCGCTCGCAAAGGCGCGAAGGCGCGAAGGACTTAGCGGGCGGCGGCCTAGCCTTTGCGAACGGGATGATTGAGACCGACGGGGCCGCGCGCTTCGGCCTGCTGCTCGTCCGAGACTTCCTCGGCGCGCGCGAGTGCGCCGCGCTGGCCGCGGAGCTGCGCGCCGCCGAGGGCGGGCCGGCGGCGGTTTACGGGCGCGGCGAGTCGGGCGCGGTGGACGAGAGGGTGCGCCGGGCGGCGCGTCTCGTCCCGTCGCGCGGAACAGTCGAGTTCGTCATCCGCCGCCTGTCGGACTTGAAGCCGCGTGTCGAGGAGCATTTCGGCAGAAAACTCGCGGGCTGCGAGGAGCCGCAATTCCTGCGCTACCGCGAGGGCGACTTCTTCGTCGCGCACCAGGACGGAAACACCGGCCTCCTGCGCTCGGAGCGCGAGGCGCGGCTCGTGTCCGTCGTGATCTTCCTCAGCCGGCAGGCGGATGAATCAGGTGATGGCGACTACGGAGGCGGCGCGCTCGTCTTCTCCGACTGGCGGCCCGGCTCGCCGCGCGGCGAGTTCCGACTGGGTGGCGAGCCGGGCGCGCTCGTAGCCTTCCGCGCTGAGACCACGCACGAGGTGACGCCCGTAACGCACGGCGAGCGCCTGTCGATTGCCTGCTGGTACAACTGACCCGAACCGGAGAAGGCCCTTGAGCGAAGAGACACGTTTGAGCGCGGAGGAGGTGCGCGTCACGGGCGCGCTCATCGAGAAGCAGGTGACGACGCCGGAGTACTACCCGCTGACGCTGAACGCGCTCACGAACGCCTGCAACCAGATCAACAACCGCGACCCCGTCGTCTCCTACGACGAGGCGACGGTCACGCGCACGCTCGAACGCTTGCGCGACAAGAAGCTCGCTCGCGAGGTGCGCACCGCCGACGGGCGCGTGCCGAAGTACCGGCAGGTCTTCGAGGAGGTTTACGGGCTGAGCCGCGCGGAGCTGGCCGTCATGTGCGTGCTGATGCTGCGCGGGCCGCAGACAGCCGGGGAGCTGCGCGGCCGGACGGAGCGGCTCTACCCCTTCTCCGACATCTCGTTCGTCGAGGCGACGCTCGAAGGCTTGAGCGAACAGACGGAGAAGCGCCCGCCGCTCGTCGTGAAGCTCCCGCGGCAGGCGGGGCGCAAGGAGTCGCGCTACGCGCACCTGCTCTCAGGGCCGGTCGAGATCGATGCGGCGGAGGGGGGCGTGCCGGAGAGTCCGCGGCGCGCTTCGCGCGGAGATGATGGGCGCGTGGCGCGTCTGGAAGAGGAGTTGGCCGCCGTGCGGCGCGAGCTGGAAGAGCTGCGGCGCGAGTTCGCGGAGTTCCGCAAGCAGTTCGAGTAGGTGAGAGAGAGATGAGTGCGAGGGCGAAAAAGGTCGAGACCGCGCCGGGCATCCGCGTCGGCAAGTCGAAGATCGACGGGCGCGGGTGCTTCGCGACGCGGCGCTTCCGCAAGTGGGAGAAGATCGCGGAGCTTGAGGGCGAGCGCGTCTCGCGGGTCGAGGCGGCGCGGCGGATGCGCGGGCGACGCCGGCTGCACATCTGCGCGACCGACTCCTACTGGGGCATCGACGGCTCGCGCGGCGGCAACGGCTCGCAGTTCGTCAACCACTCGTGCCGGCCCAACTCGTTCGTCCGAATACTCCGCGGCCACGTCATCTTCTTCGCCCTGCGCGACATCGAGCCGGGCGAAGAGATCACGCTCGACTACGTCGAGTCCTACCACCCCGACACCTACCGCTGCCGCTGCGGCGTCGAGGGCTGTCGCGGCACGATCAACCTCGTCCGCCGCAAACGCTAGCCGCGCACGGCGGAGTTGGGCCGAATGATTCGGCATTTAATGTTCTATTACGGAGTTATACCGAACCACTCGGCTTTTGCCTCTCCATTATGTAGTTCTGCCGAGCGGCGCGGCTTTTGATACCCTATTACGGAGTTATGCCGAATCATGCGGCAGAAAATGCGTTAGGCGTCATCAATCCCATCAGGCTATGATTCTAAGCTTATGAAAACCTTTTTAAGCTCAACGTACATTGATTTAATCGAGCACCGGAAGTTGGCCGTCGAAGCGTTGGAGCGGCTCGGCCAAGAAGTCGGACGGATGGAAGTTTTTGGCGCGCGCCCTGAAGAACCATCGAAGGCGTGTCTTTCAGAGATAGAGGCTTGTGATGTCTTCGTAGGTATCTACGCACACAGATACGGGTACATCCCCCCCGGCTCACAAATTTCCATTACCGAGGCAGAGTATGATCATGCGGCAGAACACAAAAAGCCGATTTTCTGTTTCATGGTTGACGAAGATTATCCTTGGCCTCCAAAAATGATCGAGGCTCAGCCCGGGAAGTCCAAGCTGGATGATTTCAAGCGGCGAGTTGGCGAGGCCCTAGTGCGAGATACTTTTACTACGCCTGAAGTGCTGGCATTTAAAATTGCGTCGAGCATTGGTCGTCACTTGGCGCAAAATCAGCCACCGGGGGGCGCCATTGCACAAGGTTCTGCACCCCGAAATTTAGAGGTACTCGCCGGCCGGGCTATCTCTCAGACAATGGCGATGGTGTTTGTGGACCTGATGAGGCTTCTGTATGTGACATCATGTAACCTCGCGAATCATGCTAACGCCCGTAGGTATCCAGAGTTCATTGAAATAGCTGACCAGCATTTTGGTGACCTTCGTAGTCGTATAGCGACATATTCTTTAGCTCTTAACACTGAATCCCATGAGCAGATTAACCAGTTAGAGTTGAGATTGTCATGGGTGCTGGGCCGTCTTAAACGCAAGCCTGATCTGAGCAACTCTTACGAAGAATATTTCGAGAAGATGCGACTGATTGGAGATGGACTGAATCGTTTCTGCATAGCCAATGCCGGCGAACAATATAAGAATAGCTATGAAAATGCAGTGGCGAAAATCAAGAGCACTTTAGAGGGATTTCGCCTCAACCTTAACTCGCTTGACGATCTGTTTCAGTTGCGTCTGAAGGCTCAGACGCATTTACTGGAAGCCGCGCGTGAATCGGATGGCGCTCGGATTTTTTCGATATCTGATGACATGGATCAAAATTTTGCCATTTTATACTTCGTTCTTGATTACATATTATTAACAATGCGGGTGGCGGAGGAGTGACGCCTAACAATGGCATGCACCCGACCCGTATCAGCGCGGATGGCATCCGACAGCTTGAAAGTTTCTCACATTGTGTGCGGGCGGGTGATGCCGGGCGTTATGCCTCTTCTTTTCAGTCGGAGGACCCATATGAGAGCCATGTCTGCGATGTTCCTGGTTCTGATTATGTCTGCGGGCGTCCCCGCCCAGTCTAAGAGAGTAGAGACTTTCCGATTCGAGAAGAAGGAAGGCCCTCATACGGCGCGGGTCGTCTTCCGTACTAGAAGGTTCACCCGCGCCGGGCACAGGAGTACCAGAGTTGTGCGGGGTCAGACGATGGTAGACGGGCGCCCGGCCATCGGGACAGACGGTAATATCCCCAGGGTGGAGATTGACTCGATGAGGTTTTACCTTGACGGGAAAGAGATCAAAATCCCGAGACGATTGTATGCGGATTGTTTCGATCCGAAGTTCGGTAACGAATACGTTACCCTGGAGTTCCGGCCCAATTTCCGGGGTGTGGTCGTCACGATGTCGGGGTCGGACGGGGCGGGCAGTTACCAGGCGATCTGGAGATTGAGCGGGGACGGCCGACATCGCAGGTCTATCATCCCAGGGGGGTGAAGTCCATCGGGCGAGGCATAACAACGGCATGCACCCGACCAGCGACACGAAGCTTGTCAAATTCCTGCAACGGTCACATCGGGCGGGTGATGCCGGGCGTTAGCGCTTTCCATCGAAATCCGATTTGAGCTTTGAAGTATGACCAATAATGCGCTACTCGGAAAACTTTTGAGCGAACACAAATTGGATGATTACCGGCGAGGCGGTCTGTTCACTTGCGGGTGTTTTTTGATCCTGCCTTTTATTTTCGGTCTGTGGGGGCTGATCGCGTCTTTGACCTACGCCCGCGACACGGCCGACGTCGATGTAGGGTTCTATTTTTCACTCGCTCTGGCCGCCGTCAGTCTCGGATTATTCGGGCTGTTCGCTCTCGTGTCCCGCCTTTCGCCCGCCTGGTTGAAGAAGTATAAGCTCGAAATTTACGAGAACGGCTTTGTCAAAAAGGATTTATTCAAAACGCGGACTTGCTTGTGGGGCGAGATTAGGGAAGTCAAGCCGACGCTGCTGGTGTACGACAAGGCGAGCCGTAACACGCCGCCCGGCGAGTTTGGGAATATCGGGGAAGACACCAGAGACAGGGGCGTCTACGAAGTTTATAAAAAGGACGGCGGCAAAATTACCGTCGGCCGCAAGTATGCCGACATCGAACGGCTCGACGAGCGACTGATCCCGTTTTGCAATGAGACTCCTAACTGGTAAAAAAGCGCATATGAACAACGCGCCTGACAACGGCACGCAGCTGACGCGCGATCAGCGAGTCTTTTATCAATCGCGTTTCGTGCGCGCCGCTGACGCCGGGCGTTGGGCGGCTGTCCTGTAATTGTCGGGGTGAAGAATGATTGCGCGAAATCCGCTGGAAGCAGTCGAACTCCTCGACGAAGCTTTTAACAGGGGCGACATCGAAGCGGTCTTGGAGTTTTATGAGGACGCGGCCGTCATGGTCGTGGAGCCGGGCAGACTTGCGACGGGGAAGGCCGAAATACGGGCGGCTTATGAATGGATATTCGCCAACATCAAAGGGGCTGCCAGGCAGGAGAAGACTCACGTAATCGAAGCCGGCGGTGTCGCGCTGTTCACCTCCGAGTGGAGTTTTTCAGGCACGGCATCAGACGGGAGTTCAGTGTCGAGGGAGTCCTACGCCTCAGTTATCTTGCGTAAAAATGAAAGTGGCGGGTGGCGTGTTGTAGTAGATAATTCGTGGGGGCCGGCGGTCTTGGGGTGAGGGGTTAATGTCCGTGTGGCGATTTGTCCCCCCACGCGCCGCCCGGCAACGGCACGCACCCGGCCGCGAGTCGGCTCGAAGGTCGTCGATAACTTGCCGCTAATCACGTCGAATGTGCGGCGGGTGATGCCGGGCGTTAAGCCGGGACTACAAATGGGAGGGCCGCGCGGAGTCGTTTGAACTCCGCGCGGCCCTGTCGTTCGTGCGTCGCTTTGGTGCGACTAGCGGCGGTCGTTGGAGCCGCCGCCGCTGTCGCGGGAGGCGTCGCCGCCGGCGGGGCGGCCCTCGGCGTCGAGCAGGATCACGTCGCCGAGGTCGAGCGAGCGCAGGCCGCGCTCGACCTCGCGGCGGTCGCCGACGACGAGGACGGCCGAGCGCGACGGGTCGAGGTACTTCTCGGCGACGCGCCGCACATCGGCCAGAGTCACCGCGCGGACGCGCGCCGCGTAGCTGTTGAAGTAGTCGTCGGGCAGATTGTAGAGGACGAGGTCGGTCAGGCGGTTGCCGATCTGTCCGGGCGTCTCGAACGCGCGCGGGAAGCCGCGGATGATCGCCTGCTTGGCGAACTCAAGCTCGCGCTCCGTGACGGGCACGTCGCCGCGGATGCCGCGCAGCTCCTTCATGAACTCCGCGACCGACTCCTTCGTCACGGCCGTCTGCACGCCGGCAGAGGCCGAGAACGGCCCCGCGCCGCGCCGGTAGCTGAACCCGCTGCGCGCGCCGTAGGTGTAGCCCTTGTCCTCGCGCAGGTTCAGGTTCAGGCGCGAGGTGAACTGCCCGCCGAGGATCGTGTTCATCACGAGCAGCGGGAAGTAGTCGGGCGTGGAGCGCGCGACGCCGACGTGGCCGATCTGTATGACGGACTGCGCCGCGCCGGGCCGGTCAACGATGTAAACGGCCGCGCGCTCGCGCGCCGGCACGTCGGCCGTGAGGTTCGTTTGCGGGGCCTGGCCGCGCTTCCACGATCCGAAGGCCCTCTCCAGCTTCGGCACGAGCTGGGCCGGCGTCACGTCGCCGACGACGACGAGCGCGGCGTTGTTGGGCAGGTAGTGCGCCGAGTAGTACTGGCGCACGTCCGATTCGCTAATCGCGCCGACTGATCGCGGGTCGCCCATGAGCGAGCGGCCGTAGGGGTGCTTCTCGCCGTAGATGAGCGAGGCGTAAACGCGGTCGGCGATTGCCTGCGCGTTGTCGCGCTGCTGCTGGAGCGCGGTCAGGCGCGTGTCGCGCAGCCGCTTGAGATCGGCTTCGGGGAAGGCCGGGTTGAGCACCACGTCGGCGAAGATGTCGAGCGCGCGGTCGAGGTGGCGCGTGAGCGTCGTGAGGGAGGCGTCGGACGAGTCCCAGCCGGCGCCGACGGAGAGCCGCGCGCCGATGTCGGCGAGCTGGTTCGATATTTCGAGCGCGTTGCGCGTCTTCGTGCCCTCGTCGAGCAGGTCGGCCGTCAGCGTCGCGAGGCCTGGCCGCTCGGACGGATCGGAGGCCGCGCCGGACTTGATGACGAGGTTGAAGTCAACGACGGGCAGCTCGTGGTGCTCGACGATCAGGACTTCCAGCCCGTTCGAGAGCTTGCGGCGCTGGACGGGCGGGAGCCGCAGCGCGGGGTCAGGCCCCGGCTTGCCCAGGCGGGCGAGCAGCGCGTTGAGCTTGGCTTCGTCGTCGGCCTTCTCTTTGGCCTTCTCTTTGGCGCTGTCCTTGTTGACGGCCGACGCGGCCGAGCTGGTCGTGGGCGGGGCCGCGCCGGCCGGGGTCGTCGCGGCGGCTTCGGCCTTCGGCTGTGTCTGCGCGCCCGCGGGCTGTGCCGAGGTAGGTGTCGCGGCGGGCTGGGCCGCGGGCTGTGCGGCCGGCTGCGCGCCCGACTGCTGCTGCGCCGCGGCCTGCGCGGGGCTTTCGGGCGCGGGGCCTGTGGCCGAGGTGCGCCCGCCGCCGCGCTGGCGAGGCGTGACGGTGACGACGAGCCGGTCGTCCGTCAGGAACGTGCGCGCGGCGCGCCGGAGATCGTCGGCCGTCACGCGGCGGTAGCGCGCGAGGTCTTCCTGAAAGTAGTCGGGGCGGTTCAGGAAGATGGCGTATTGGTTGAGCTGATCGTTTTTGCCGCCGAAGCCGCCGACCGACTGGAGGCTGTAGATGAAGCCTGCCTCGCGTGCGTTGTAGGCGCGCTCGATCTCCTCCGTCGTGACCGGCTGTTCTTTGAGCCGCTCGATCTCCTCGTTGACCGCGCCTTCGAGTTCTTCGAGCTTCACGCCGGGCTTGGCGGTGACGACGACGCGGAACGTGCCGGCCAGCTCGCCCGCGTTGTTGAAGGCCGACACGCTCTGCGCGATCTGGCGCTCGTACACGAGCGACTTGTAGAGGCGCGAACTCTTGCCGCCCGCGAGCACGCTGGCTAGCGTGTCGAGCGCGGGTTCTTCGGGCGTGTACTGCGGCACGGCGTGCCAGACCACGTAGAGGCGCGGAAGCGTCACCCGATCCTCCATCTCGACGCGCTTCACGCCCTTGAGCGAGACGGCGGGCACGACCGGCTTCTTAACCTCCGGGCCTGCCGGGATCGGGCCGAAATACTTCTCGACCAGGCGTCGGGCCTCGGCCGGGTCGAAGTCGCCTGCGATGGCGAGGCTCGCGTTGTTGGGCGTGTAGAAGCGGCGGAAGAAGCCCTTCACGTCGTCGAGCGAGGCGGCGCTCAAGTCGTCGAGCGAGCCGATGGTGAGCCAGTGGTACGGGTGGTTCTTCGGGTAAAGGGTCTCGTTGATCCGCGCCCCGACCAGGCCGTAGGGCTGGTTGTCGTAGTTCTGCCGCTTCTCGTTCTTGACCACCTCGCGCTGGTTGGCGAGCTTCTTTTCGTCGAGCACATCGAGCAGGCCCGACAGGCGGTCGGCCTCCATGAAGATGGCGAGTTCGAGGAAGTTCGAGGGCACGACCTCCCAGTAGTTGGTGCGGTCGGGGTTGGTCGAGCCGTTGAGGTTGCCGCCGGCGATCTGCTGGATCGGCTTGAAGTAGTCGTCGTCGTAGTTCTTCGACCCCTGGAACATCATGTGCTCGAAGAGGTGCGCGAAGCCGGTGCGGCCCGGCACCTCGTCCTTCGAGCCGACGTGATACCAGAGGTTGACGCCGACGACGGGCGTCGAGCGATCCTCGTGCAGGATCACGCGCAGTCCGTTTTTGAGGCGGTACTCGGTGAACTTGATCTGCGGGAGCGCGCCGGCCGCGGCCGGAGTCGCGGTCTGCCGATTCGTCCGGCCCGGCTGCGAGACGGCGGCGGGGGCGAGGAGCGAGGCTGCGAGCGTCAAAACGATCAGGCGTTTCCAACTCATCACGAGGTTCTCCTTTGCGAAACTTTTCGTCCGTCCGTTGACAAGACTGCCGGGGACGGCCGTGCGGCGCGCGCTGCGGGGGCGCACGCGACCGAGCCTTGGCCCGTCTGCGAATTAATAAGGGGAACCGGGGAAGCTGCTGTGGGGCGAATTCTATCGCGCACCGCGCCCGCGGCGCAAACGCCGTGCCCGACCCCCTCGTTGCCGCCCCGCGCACACGCTTGCTAAAATCCGCCGCGACTCTTACCGCAACAGGGATGAACCGAGAGACCGATTTCGTCGTCGTCGGGACGGGCGTGGCTGGCCTGCGTGCGGCGCTTGAGGTGGCGCACGCAGGGGCGCGCGTCGTCGCGCTCACCAAGGAGCGGGCGCGCGAGTCGAACACGGAGTACGCGCAGGGCGGCGTGGCCGTGGCGCTCGCGGACGACGACGAAGCGGGGCTGCACGAGGACGACACGCTCGCGGCGGGCGCGGGCCTGTGCGACGCCGAGGCGGTGCGCGTGCTCGTCGGCGAGGGCCAGCGGTACATGCGCGAGCTGATCGAGTGGGGCGCGGAGTTCGACAGCGAGGGCGGCCGGCTACTGTTCACGCGAGAGGCCGCGCACTCGCGCCGCCGCATCCTTCACGCGGGCGGCGACGCCACGGGCAGCGAGATCATGCGCGCTCTGCTCACCCGCGCGGCGCGCGATCCCCGGATCGAGTTCGTGCCGCACGCGGGCGCGCAGGAGTTAATCGTCAACGCGGACGGCGCGTGCCGCGGCGTGCGCTACCTCGATCCCGTCACGCGCGGCCCGCGCTCCCTGCGCGGGCGGGCGGTCGTCCTCGCGTCGGGCGGGGCGGGGCAGTTGTACCTGCACACGACGAACCCGCAAGTGGCGACCGGCGACGGGATGGCGATGGCCTACCACGCGGGCGCGGAGCTGGCCGACATGGAGTTCGTGCAGTTCCACCCGACGGCCTTAAACGTCGAGGGCGCGCCGCGCTTCCTGCTCTCCGAGGCGATGCGCGGCGAGGGCGGGGTGCTTCGCAACGCGGAGGGCCGGCGCTTCATGCCGCGCTACCACGACCGCGCCGAGCTCGCGCCGCGCGACGTGGTCTCGCGCTCGATAGTCGCCGAGATGGAGCGCACGGCGACGCGCACCGTCTTCCTCGACATGACCGCGCTCGCGCCCGCTTTCGTCCGCGCGCGCTTCCCCAAAATCTACGACACCTGCCTGCGCTTCCGAATAGACATCACGCGCGAACCCGTGCCCGTCTCCCCGGCCGCGCACTACTGCATGGGCGGCGTCCGCACAGACCTCGAAGGGCGCACGAGCCTCGCGGGCCTCTACGCGGCGGGCGAGGTGGCATGCACGGGCGTCCACGGCGCGAACCGCCTGGCCTCGAACTCCCTGCTCGAAGGCCTGGTCTTCGGCGCGCGCGCCGGACGCGCCGCCGCGCTCGCTCACGCGAACGACGCTCTGATCGAGATGGAAGGGGATGACGACGCATGGGGCCGCAGTTCTGACGGAGACGCGCGGGCCGGGGAGGCGGCGGCAGTCGCGACGGGCGAGGTGGCGACTGCCGTGCGCAAGCGCGTGCGCCGCCTGATGTGGGAGCGCGTAGGTATTCTGCGCTCGCGGCAGTCTCTGGAGCGCGCGCTGCGCGAGTTCGATCAAATCTCGCGCGCCCATCTGCGCGCGCCCTCGCGCAATTTCCTGACCGTCGCGGCGACGGTCGCGCGAGCCGCGCTCTGGCGCGAGGAGTCGCGCGGCGGCCACTTCCGCGTGGACTTCCCCGCGCGCGACGACGCGCGCTTCCGCGTCCACTCGATCATCCGCAAGGGCGCGGAAGTCGGCGCGAGCGAGACGGTGGCGTTCGACGCGAAAGTTGTTTTGTAGGGGGCGACTATGGCGAGCTACGAGAAGCTGCACGAGTGGGACGTGACGCCGCGCGACGCGGTCGAGTTGCAGAAGCGGCTGCGCGAGCGCGTCCGGATCGCGCCGCTGCGGAAGAAGATCGAGACAATCGCGGGGGCCGACATCTCGTTCAACAAGTTCGACCCCGCGGTGTACGCCGGGCTGGTCGTGCTGCGGCTGCCTACGCTCGAAGTGGTCGAGGAGGTGGGGGTGGTGAGCGAGACGAAGTTCCCTTACGTGCCGGGGCTGCTCTCGTTCCGCGAGACGCCGTCGGTTTTGGAAGCGTGGGCGAAACTGAAGACCGAGCCGGACGCCGTCATGTTCGACGGGCAGGGCTTGGCGCACCCGCGCCGCGTCGGCATCGCCTCGCACGTCGGCCTCCTGATCAACCGGCCGACTCTGGGCTGCGCCAAGTCAGTGCTCGTCGGCCGCTACGAGGAACCCGCGCCGGAGCGCGGCTCGTGGACGCCGCTCGTCGATCCGAAGAACGGCGAGCAGGTGGGCGCGGCCGTGCGGACTAAAAACAAGGTGCAGCCGATCTACGTCTCGCCCGGCCACCTGATCGACTTCGAGGGCGCGATCCGTCTCACGCTCGACTGCGACGGCGGCTACCGCCAGCCGGAGCCGACGCGCCGCGCGCACCTGCTCGTCAACGCGCTGCGGCGCGGCGAACGCACGGAAGACTCTTCGGCGCAGGAGTCGCTTTTCTGAGGGGAGACAGTTTTCAGTTTCCAGCAAGGACAGTTCGTCTTAGCTGGAAACTGAAAATTGCCGCCAGCTTGGAGCAGGGCAGTCCGTCTTAACTGAAAACTGGAAACTGCCTTGGCAAAAAGCTTTCGGGCGGCGCGGTCACACTCGACCGCGCCGCCCGAAGTGCTTGTCGCTTCCCGGAAAGTTATTCGACGACGGTGAACTTGGCCGAGGGCGAAATGGACTGGCCGGAGACGTGATCGCGGATGCGGATCGCGACCTCGTACTGGCCGCCCGTCAGGCGCGACGTGTCGAGCAGCTTGGCGAGCGTAAGGCGCTGGCCCGAGTCCGACAGCCCCTTCCAGTCCTCCGCCACCTTGCCCAGCTCCTTGCCGTCCTTCGTCACGACGTAGTCCACGTCAACCGAGGGGCGCAGCGTCGTCTGATCGATGCCGGCGTTATAGACCTGGAGGTAGATGCCCAGAGGATCGCCCTTGCGGTAGACCCCGGAGATGTTCGGGATCACCTTGAAGCCGCCGATGGTGAACTGCCCGACCGCCGGCTGATCGGAGAGCGACTGGAGCTTCGCCGCGAGCACGAGCGTCGAGGTCGAGAGCTGCTTGGGATCGTACTTCGGCACGGTGAAGCCCTGCCGCTTGATGCGCGTCGCGCCGGAGTTCACGTCGCGCACGACCACGTCCACGCGGTACGTGCCCGGCGGGAGCGGCACGCTCTTGCCGTAGGCCGACTTGCGGTCGCGGGCCGTGACCAGCTCCTCGGCCGTCGCCGAAGTCGTCACCACGTCCTCGAAGACGGCGACGCGGCGGCCCGCCACCGAGGTGATGCGGCCGAAGATGTTCATCTTCGCGGTCTGCACGCCGCCCACGTCCGAGAAGGTCAGCTCCTTGTTCTCGGTCTGGATGGTGAAGGCCGTCACGACGTTCTGCTCCGACATGCGGTAGAAATCGACGCGCATGTCGAAGTCGAGCGGGTTCTCCTCGATCTCGCCCGTGCCCGTGAGCGTGATCAGGTCGGCCATCTCCTTGTTCTTGATGACGGGCGGGCGCGAGAGATCGGCGAGCAGTTGCAGGCGCGTGAACGGGTTGTCGGCCTCGCGCTGGTAGTTCTGCGAGCCGAAGGCGCCCATGCCGGTGACGCGGTCGGCCTTCGACGCGAGGCCGAGCTGCTCGGCCATGGTCAGGCCCGCGCCGGGGACGTGCAGCAGCGCGTCCTTCTCGTCGGGCGAGCGCGCGATGCGGTACTCGCCCGTCCCGGTCGGATCGACGAACTCGATCTCGACGCCCGATCCCACTCCCTCGATGTAGCGGTAGAACCAGACCTCGAACGGGTAGGTCGAAGTGTTGCCGCCGCCGTGGTAGCTGGGGCGCTGGTAGGAGCCGCCGGCCGGGTGCGACTCGACCGAGTCGGGCTTGCCGAACATGATGTAGATGCGGCCGCGGTCGGTCTTCCAGCCGGGGATGCCGGAGGCGAACTTCTCGTTGGCGTGGGCGACGCGCTCGTAGTACTCCTCCTTGAACTCGTTCTCGTCCGTGTCCGGATCGGGATCGCGGCGGCGCCAGAAGGCCTCGATGAACTGCTCGCGCTCCTCGTCCGTGGCGAGCTTCTTGAAGGCGGCGCGCTCCTCGTCGCGGATGATGTAGGCGACGTCCTTGTCGAGCCACTCCTTGTAGATCTTCTTGATCTCCTGCCTGCGGTTGCGCTCGCGCGACATCACGTCCGACTGCTGCGACTGATCTTTCTTGCCGCCCTGGGCGAGTGTTGCCGGGGCGGCGGGGGCGACTAGTGCGAGTGCGAAGAAGGCCGCAAGGACGCGGCGGAGGGAGGTTGGACGAGCCATTCGGAAACTCCTGTCGAAGAAAAACTGCCTCACGTGGCGAAGACTCACGTGGGAAAACTGCCGACCCTGCTTGCTAAAAGTTTCGACCGGCCGGTCGAGAAAAGGGTGACGCCGACACGGTTCAGAAAGCGCCTTCAGAAGCAGGCCCGACCGGGGCGTCACCAGACTTTCTGAGCCGCAATTTTAGGGTCTTCGGCCGGACAAGGTCAAGATGCCCCGGGAGGGCCGCAGGTTGCCTGAAAGGCGTGGTTTACGGGCGTCTGCGGCCCCCAGGCGGGCGCGCCGTGTCGGCGCGCCCGCC
>DATHBT010000181.1:0-17909 GCA_035295985.1 Pyrinomonadaceae bacterium
TCGCCGCTGCGACGTTCGAGGAGCGCGTCGGCCTCGTCGCGCCCGTCGCGGCCGAAATAGCCGTGGAGCAGATAGACCATCGCCCAGAGGTGGCGGCCCTCCTCGACGTTGACCTGGAAGAGGTTCCTGAGATCGTAGAGCGACGGGCAGGTCTTGCCCAACTGGCGCTGCTGCTCGACCGAGGCCGGCTCGGTGTCGCCCTGCGTGACGATAATGCGGCGCAGGGCGTTGCGGAACTCGCCGGGCACTTCCTGGTAGGCGGGCTGGCCGTAGTTGTCGCCGAAGCCTACGGTCGCGCCGGGATCGGCGGGCTTGAGGAAGATGCCCCACTTGTAGTCGGGCATCTTCACGTAATCGAAGTGCGCCCAGCCTTCGGGCGTGACGGAGACGGCCGTGCGCAGGTACACGTCCTTGTCCTGGAAGCCGTCCGGCCCCATCTCGCGCCACCAGTCGAGGTAGCTCGGCAGCCACTTTTCGAGCGCGCGCTGCAAACGCTTGTCGCCCGAAAGATTCACGTTGTTAGGAATGCGCTCGTAAAGTTCCATGATCTACCCCCCGGCGAAAACTGAACGAATCCTCGGCGCGCACGGCGCGCCCTGAATGACTGCGCTTTAAGAGGGAGGCTTAACCTCCGCGTCGGCGTAGGAGCGGAGCAGCGCGCACTTGGGGCAACGGTAAGTCGCGACCGTGCGGCACTCCTTGCCCTTCGTCTTGAGGCCCGACCAGGCCGACTTCTCCGGGCCGCCCTTGATCCAGCGCGGGACGTGTTTGGCGGTGGACAAGTCGATAATGAACCCTTCGACCATCTCCACCTCACAGTCGGGACACTTCCTCATGGGCCTGTTGAGTGTCGCCACGCGCCGCGCGCCTCCCTAAGTGCGTTTGTAATCGAACTGCGGCTGCGTGGGCTTGCCGTAGTTCGTCAGCGCGCCCGCCGGGCCGACCGCGTTGGGGCGCTGGAAAATCCAGTTCTGCCAGGCGGTGAGCCGGCCGTAGATTTTGGTGTCGAGCGTTTCGGGGCCGGCGAAGCGAAGCGACGCTTCCATGCCCGTCAGCGCGTCGGGCGAGAGCGAGGTGCGCTCTTCGATGGCGACGCGGATTTCGTCCTCCCAGTCGAGGTCGTCGGGGGCGAAGGTGACGAGGCCGAACTCTTCGGCCTGCTCTGTGTCGAATCGGCCGTCGCGGGCGAGCACTTCGTCGGCCTTTTCGGGCGTGGCGAGGAAACGCGATTGCAGCCGCGTCAAGCCGTTCGACATCGGGAGCGCGCCCGCGTTCGACTCGCTCGTCGCAAGCTCGACCCGTTGGTCGGGGTCGTTGAGCATGTAGCTGCGGTCGGAGGCGAGCAGGAGTTCGAGGAGGCTGCCGGCGAAGCAACTGCCCGGCTCGACGAGGGCGAAGAAGCTCTTGGCCGTCATGTCGAGGCGGCGGAGCACGCGCGCCGTGTGGAGCGTGATCTCGCGGACGAGCCAGTGGCCGCGGTTCGAGACGAGCGCGCGGTCGACGGCGAGCACGTTATCGATCCCGCCCTCGGTGCGCAGGCAGACCAGGCCGATTTCGAGTTCGTTGACACGAAGGTGGAGCAGCGCGTCGTCCAGCTCGCGGTATGCGCGGAGCGGCCAGTAGCCGTCGCCGAGCGCGTGAATCTCTTCGGGCGTCGTCGGCAGATCGGATTCAGGCCCGCGCAAGGTCAAATCGGCGTAGCGCCCCTCGCGGTTGTAGCGGAGCGAGACGTACTTGTACTCGCGGCCCGAATCGGTAGCTTCGACTTCGAGCGGGTTGAGCTTGATGCCGGGGCCGTCCTTCTTAACGTCGCCCGATTCCGCTAGCTCTTTGACGCGCGCGGCGACGCCCTCGTCGAACTTGCTCGTCGGGAAGTAACCGTCGATGAGGCCCCACTCCTGCGCGCGCTTGGCCTTGAGGCCTTCGGCGAGTGTCGAGAAAACGTCGGCGCGGTCGCGTCGCACCTTGCGCTTGTCAACGAGGCGCGTCAATCCGCCCGTGCCCGGCAGCACGCCGAGCAGAGGGACTTCCGGCAGTGAAACGGCCGAGTTGCCGTCGTCCACCAGGTAGATTTCGTCGCAGGCGATGGCGAGTTCGTAGCCGCCGCCCGAGGCCGTCCCGTTCAGCGCGGCGACGTAGCGTTGGCCCGAATTCTGGGAGGCGTCCTCGATTGAGCAGCGCGTCTCGTTGGTGAACTTGCAGAAGTTGACCTTGAAGGCGTGCGAACTGGTGCCGAGCATGTAGATGTTCGCGCCCGCGCAGAATATGCGCGGCTTCAAACTCTTCACGACGACGACGCGCACCTCCGGGTGCTCGAAGCGAAGGCGCTGGACGGCGTCGGCCAGCTCTATGTCAACGCCCAGGTCGTAGGAGTTGAGCTTGAGCTTGTAGCCGTCGGCCAGCGTCTCGTCCTCCTGCACGTCCATCGAGAGCGTGGCGACCCGCCCGTCTATCTCCAAGCGCCAGTGCTTGTACCTGTCCGGCGATGTCTCAAAGTTGATCATCAATAACTGACTCCGGCCCGAATGAATTAGGTCGCGGACGACGTGCCCACAATTCCGACTAGAACGGGGTCGCGCGTCCGCAAAAACAAAGTCCGATTGTTCGAACGTCCGTTCGAAAACGATAATATCCGGCCAAAACCGAAGAGTCAAGCAGGGCGGGGCCGTATTCGTGGGGAAAATTGCTCAACGTTTGATGAAGGCACGCTTGGGCGGCGATCATAGCTGTCTGGCGTAACTTCGTGCGGCGGGCCGTCATTGGGCGGGCTACCAAGTCCGGCTTGACAGGCGGCGCGCGGGGCGCGTAAGTTTCCGAGCCTCCGAGGGGGCGTGGAGGCGCACCCGTTCTGGTGAGCGGCGCGGTCTTCAAAACCGTCCGTGGGTCTGTGAGAGCAGGCCCAGGTGGGTTCGATTCCCACACGCCTCCGCCAAAGAAGCTGTTAGCTGTTAGCCGTTAGCTTTTAGCTTTCCCCTTAATGACGGGGCAGCTTCACCTGAAACGTCTCAAGCCTCAACAGCACTCAAAAGCTAACGGCTAACAGCCAACAGCTAACAGCCTCCTCACCATGCGCGACTGGATCGCTTTGAACATGACGCCGGGCGTGGGGCCGCGTGCGGCTGCCCGTTTATTGGAAAGGTTCGGATCGGCGGAGGGCGTGTACGCGGCGCTGCGCGCGGAGCTGGAGCGTCTGCGTTTGCGGCCCGAAGCGGTCGAGAGCATCGTGCTGAGAGATCGGCACGATGATGCCGCGCGCGAGTTGGAGCGCGTGCGGGAGCTGGGCGCGGACGTGCTCGTCTTAGACGACGGGACGTACCCGGCGCTGCTGCGGGAGATCGCCGATCCGCCGATCACGCTCTACGTTAAGGGCGAGTGGGCGGCCTGCTTCGAGGGGCCTTGCGTGGCGGTAGTCGGCTCGCGCAGGTGCTCGACCTACGGACAAAACGTCGCCCTGCTGCTGGCGCGCGAGCTGGCGGGCCGCGGCGTCGTGATCGTTTCGGGCCTGGCGCGCGGGATAGACGCTGCGGCGCACCGGGGCGCGCTGGAAGCGGGCGGGCGGACGGTCGCCGTCCTCGGCACGGGCGTGGACGAAGTCTATCCGCGCGATCACAGGAAGCTGGCCGCGGAGATTCTCGGAAAAGGCGGCGCGCTCGTCTCGCAGTTCCCGCTTGGGACGCCGCCCATCCCCGAAAACTTCCCGTACCGCAACCGCATCATCAGCGGGCTAAGCCTCGGCGTCGTGTTAGTCGAAGCGGCGGAGAACAGCGGGAGCCTCATCACCGCGCGGCTCGCGATGGAGCAGAACCGCGAGGTCTTCGCGGTACCCGGCAACATCACCTCAAGAAACTCCTTCGGCACGAACTACCTGATCAAGGGCGCGGGCGCGAAGCTCGTACAGACTTGGCAGGACGTGGTGGCGGAGTTCCCCGCAGAGATCGCCGCGCGCATCCTGCCGCCGGAACTCAAAGGGGAGGGGAAGGATCGGGCCGCGGCGGCCGATGTCCCGGCGGACTTGACCGAAGGCGAGCGGCGCGTCTGGTCGCTGCTCTCGGCGGAGGAGCCTGTGCACATCGACGCGCTGGCGGAGGCTACGGGGATGACGGTCGCGGAGCTGGCGGGCGTGTTGCTCGGCCTGGAGATGCGCGAAGTGGTGAGGCAAATCCCCGGAAGGTGCTTCGTCAGAAAGCTGTAGGAGGCCGTACGCTCGTTTTCAGAGAATGCCGAAGGGGCGGCGCGCGGTTCCGCGACTTGATTCTTTTACGGTTGGCGCTAAATTAGCCGTGAGGTCGCGTGAAAACTGTTTTCGGGGTGCGGTCATGAGAAAGAAGATGATGCAACTGTGCGTTGTCGCCCTGCTGCTCCTGGGTTGCGGCGGCCCGGCAGAGACTTCGGGCGCGCTGCCGCAGACGAAGGCTCAGGATGTCGCCTTCGTCAACGTGAACGTCGTGCCGATGGACTCGGAGCGCGTGCTGACCGGTCAGACCGTGCTCGTGCGCGGCGAAGAGATAGTGCAGATCGGGCCGGCGGGGAAGGTGAAGGTTCCGGCGGGCGCGCTGCGCGTGGACGGCAGGGGTAAGTACCTGATGCCGGGGCTGGCCGAGATGCACGGCCACATCCCGCCGCCGCAGGCCCCGAAGGAGTTCACGGAGGCGGTGCTCTTCATGTACGTCGCCAACGGCGTTACGACGGTGCGCGGGATGCTCGGCGCGCCGGGGCAGCTGGAGCTGCGCGAGCGCGCGAACCGCGGCGAGCTGCTGTCGCCGACGCTGTACCTGGCGGGGCCGAGCTTTAACGGCAACTCCGTGAACTCGCCCGGGCAGGCCGCCGAGATGGTCAGGCAGCAGAAGCGCGAGGGCTGGGACTTGCTGAAAGTCCACCCCGGACTGACGCGCGAAG
Organism: Pyrinomonadaceae bacterium; assembly: GCA_035295985.1. GTDB lineage: Bacteria > Acidobacteriota > Blastocatellia > Pyrinomonadales > Pyrinomonadaceae > JAIVGV01. The sequence continues at coordinate 4,897 of DATHBT010000181.1, forward strand.
AGTACGACGCGATGGCGCGCACCGCCCGCGAGGAGGGGATCAGGTTCGCCGGACACGTCCCGGCGGATGTCGGCCTCGCGCACGCGCTGGCGATGGGGCAGGAGACGATTGATCACGTTGACGGCTACGTCGAACACCTGGGTGCCGAGGGCGCGCCGCTCGACGAGACAAAACTCGCGGAGGTCGTGCGACTGACGAAGAAGTCGGGCGCGTGGATCGTGCCGACGATGGCTCTGTGGGAGACGCTGCTCGGAATCACCAGCATCGAAAAGCTTCTCAGTTACCCCGAACTGAAATACATGCCCGCGCAGCAGGTGCAGGCCTGGGAGAAGGCGCACCGCGCGCGGCAGAGCGCGCCTCAGTTCGACCGGAAGAAGGCGGAGCAGACCGCGGCCAACCGCAAGCGCATCCTGAAGGCGCTCTACGACGGCGGCGTCCCCGTCATCTTCGGCACGGACGCGCCGCAGCAGTTCAGCGTCCCCGGCTTCTCCGTCCGACACGAGATGGCGTCGATGCTCGAAGCCGGCATGACGCCTTACCAGATCATCCTGACGGCGACGAAGAACGCGGGCGAGTACCACAAGAACAAGGCGCGCTTCGGCACCGTCACCGCGGGCAGCCGCGCTGATCTGATTCTCGTGGGCGGCGACCCGCTGAAAGACCTGTCGAACGTGGGCCGCCGCGCGGGCGTGATGGTGCGCGGGCGCTGGCTCACCGAGGACGAGATTCAGAAGAGGCTCGCGAGCATCGCCGCGAACGGCAAGCTGTGAGGTTTGATGTGCGCCGCGTCCGAGCATGAGGCGCGCTGTTGAGGCAGGACGGGTCAGGGAGCACTCCCTGACCCGTTATTGTGTCCTTCGCCGCTGCTCTATCTATCACCCGCCGTCGCTTTCTGAATGCCGGAGGCGCGCAGGTCTTCTTCCGTGGGGATGTCGGGCGGCTCAATGTTGGTGAGGATTTCCCTGTCCACGTGCGGCAGCGAGACGATGCGGTCGGCCTGCCGGCTCACGGCCATCTCGAAGACGTTGCGCGCGGTGCGCGCGTTGCCGAAGTTCTCGTCGCGCGTGGAGGCGAGCGAGTCGAAGAGTTTGGTCAGCTCCGCCTCGGCGCCGGGCCTGAGGCGGAAGTCGGCGCGCGCGGCGAAGCCCTTGAATATCTGCACGAGCTGGGGCGTGTCGTAGTCGTCGAAGCGCAGGTGCTTGTTGAAGCGGGAGCGCAGGCCCGGGTTCGAGTCGAGGAACTCCTGCATCTTGGCGGTGTAGCCGGCGACGATGACGACCAGCTCCTCGCGGTGATCCTCCATCATCTTCAGCAGGGTCTCGACGGCCTCGCGCCCGAAGTCGTTCCCGCCGCCCTGACTTAAGGTGTAAGCCTCGTCGATGAAGAGCACGCCGCCGAGCGCGCCCTCGGCCACCTCCTTCGTCTTGATGGCCGTCTGCCCGACGTACCCCGCGACCAGGCCGGCGCGGTCGGTCTCGATCAGGTGGCCGCGCCTGAGCGTGCCGAGCGTGCGGTAAACTTGCGCGAGCAGGCGCGCGACCGTCGTCTTGCCCGTGCCGGGGTTGCCGTAGAAGACGAGGTGGCGCGAGGCGGGCATGGTCTTGAGTTTCTGCTCCTCGCGCATCCGCTGCACCTTGAGGAAGTTGATGAGCTGGCGCACGTCCTGCTTAACCCTCTCCAAACCGACGAGCGCGTCCAACTCCGCGAGCAGCTCTTCGAGCGGGCGCGGCGGCTTCAGTTCTTCGGCCGCCTCCTCCTCCCCGGCGGCCGTCCCTTCCTTCGCAGCCTCCTTCGCGTCGTCGGCCGCGGGGCCTCCCCGCGGGTAGAGCGCCTGCTTGAAGTCCGCGAGCGCCGCTTCCTCGGAGGGCGTGATGCGGCCGTCCGCCTTGATGACGAGGTTGGCGAACTGGAAGAGGGCGTGGCGGGCGCGGTCGGCGTGGCGCGTGCCGTGGCGCGCGTCGTAGGTTTCGAGGTAGGAGACGAAGGCGGGCGTGCGGTCGAGCCTCTTCTGAACGATCTCGGGCAGCGCGCTGGCGCGGGCTAGCAGGGGGAAAGAGTTGGGCGCGGCGCGCACGCGGAAGAGGTCGCAGACTTCTTCGTAGGCGCGCTGCTTCTGTGTGTCCGTCGTGTCGCGCAGGTCGATGAAGCGTTGCGCGACGAGCGTTAACTGGTTGTCGATGACGGCGCGGGCCTCGGGCGCAGTCCCGCCGCGCCAGACCGTGCGGATGCTTTGCTGGAGCGGCGGGACGAGCGCGGAGAGCGCGTCCCGCAGGTGGCGTGCGAGCCTCAGGTTGTTCTCGTCGAGCAGCATCGGGCGCGCGATTATAGCACCCGGCGCGGCGGCCGGGGGGCGCGCGAGCGCCCGGCGTCAGAGGTGTCTCTTCCAGAAGTCGAGCATCGTCAGTTGCAGGTGCGTCGCGCCGGGGCGGTCGCTGATGCCGTGCTTGCGCATCGGGTAGATCATCTGCTCGAAGAGCTTGCCGGACTGGACGAGCGCGTCGGCGAACGCCTGCGTGTTCTGCGGGTGGACGTTGTCGTCGTATGTGCCGTGGACGAGGAGGAGCCGGCCGTGCAGTTCGCCGGCGCGTTTGACGAGCGAGGCGCGCGCGTAGGCTTCGGGGTTCTCGGCCGGGAGGCCGGCGAGCGCCTCGGCCCACTTGGTGTCGTAGTAGCGCCAGTCCGTGACGGGCGCGCCGGAGATGCCGGCCTTGAACTCCTTCGAGCGGGTCATCAGGCTCAGGGTCATCGTGCCGCCGCCGCTCCAGCCCCAGACGCCGACGCGGCCCGCGTCCACCCACGGCTGCTTCTTCAGCCAGCGCACGGCGTCGAGCAGATCAGCCGTCTCCGGCTCGAACCCGCCGTTCACGATGGTGTTCTCAAGTTTCTTGCTGACTCCCGTCGCCGCGCGGTTGTCCACGGTCAGCAGGACGAAGCCTTCGGCGAGACTGAGCTGATCGAGGAGCAGGCCGCCGCCCTGCCACGAGTTCGCGACCGACGGCGCGGACGGCCCGCCGTAGATGTACATGATCACCGGGTAGCGACGGTCGGCCCGGAAGTCTTTCGGCCTCAGGAGCCGCGCCGGCATGGGGAAGCCGTCGGCCGCCGGGATGGTCAGCAGCTCCGGGTACTGGATGTTGAAGCGCGCGAGGAGTTCTGGCCGCGGCGCGGCGATCTGTAGTTGGCGCGCGCCGTCGCTGCGGTGCAGCATGAGCGAGGGGAGCGTGCGGATGTCCGAGAAGTTGTCGAGATAGAACTTCGCGTCCGCGGGCATCGCGACGCGGTGTGTGCCCGGCTCGGCCGACAGGCGCGTCATGCCCGATCCGTCGAGCCTGATGCGATATAGATGACGCTCGACCGGCGAACGCTCCATGGCCGTGAAATAGACCCACCCCCCGGCCTCGTCGATCCCCGTGACGGCCTGCCTGACCCAGAAGGCCCCGCCGCCCGAAGACGCCAGCGCCCACTCCCCGCGCGTGACCTGATTAACCAGCCGGCCGTCCAAGGTGTAGCGGTAGAGGTGATAAAAACCGTCGCGCTCCGACGCCCACAGGAAGTGGCGGCCGTCGGCGAGGAAGTGCAGGTCGTCGTGGATGTTGACCCACGCCGGATCGGTCTCGGTCAGTATCCTCGTCGCCGCGCCCGTCTCGCGCGAGGCGAAATAGAGGCCCGACTCGCGCTGGTCGCGCGTCATCGTCTGCACGCTCACGCGGCGGCCGTCCGGCAGCCACTTCACGCGCAGGACGTACTCGAACGGCCGGTCGTTGATGCTCACCCAGGTCGTCGCGTCGCGGCCGACTTCCGCCAGCCCGACGCGGACGCGCGGGTTCGGCGTGCCGGCCTTCGGGTACCGCTGCCTGATCAGGCGCGGCGCGCTGTCGGGCCGGAAGTCCACGTAGTAACTCATCCCGACGGGCGACTCGTCCGTTTGCAGGTAGGCCAGGGCGCGCGAGTCGGGCGACCACCAGTAGCCGATGTCGCGGCGGCCGAAAATCTCCTCCCAATAGACCCACGAGAGCGTGCCGTTCAGAGTCGTCTCCGAGCCGTCGCGCGTCACGCGCGTCTCCGAGGGCGTGTCGAGTTCGGCGACGTAGAGATCGTTTGCGCGGACGAAGGCGAGCCGCCGGCCGTCGGGCGAGAACGATGCCGACTGCTCCTCCGCGTCGGTCTTCGTCAGGCGCGTGAAGCGGGCCGCCGCGAGGTCGAGCACGAAGAGGTCGCCCTTGAGGACGTAGAGAGCGCGCCGCCCCGCCGGGTCGAACGCTTCAGGCCAGGGGAGCGATTGCGAGACGCCGGAGTCGGGCAGCAGCGCCCCCAGGCTCGCGACCGCGGCGGCCATGTCGAGCGCGGCGCGGCGCGCGCCCGTCGAAGGGTCCAGAACCTCGAAGGTGCGTTCCGCCGCCGGCCGGCGCGTGTCGAACAGCATCAGCTTGCCGTCAGAGAGCCAGGCGTGCGCCGGGAGGCTCGCGACGCGTCGGCCCTCGTCGCCGAAAATCCACTCCATGGTCAGGCGGTTATCGGCCGGGGGCTGGGGCCGCGCGGGCGTCGCCCCGAACACCGAGACCAAGAGGACGGCGGCGAGACAGAGGGCGCGTGCGAGCATCGCTGATACTCCTTATGAACTCGAAAATGGGCCGGGCGTGGGTGGGTGAAGTGCTCCGGTGAAGCCGGGCGGGGACCCGGCATCCGGCGGACTGAGTCGAGGGCCGCCCATTGAGGCGGCCCTCGACTCTCACAGTTGGCTGAGTAACTTTACCGCCCGCTACGGCTGTCCGAAGCGGAGTTTGTACTCCCGCGAGTTGACGAACCCGTTGACCATGATCCGAATGTTATTCGGGTCCTGCCTGATCACGCGCAGCCAGTCGTCGTAGCCCGTCTGCTCCGGCGCCCGCCTCAGGTAGGCGTAGTACTGCATCGCGACGAACGTGCCGTGGAACTCGGCCGCGTCCACCTCCGTGGACTGTACGACCGCCCGCAAGACCTGCGCGCGCGTCAGCGAGTTGTTGTTCAGGGCGTCGATCATTTGCTGCCTCGTGAGGGTCACCTGCGCAGTCCCCTCGAAGTTCTGCGGGTCTTCGGTCGTGATTTGTTGCAGGCCGTAGCGGCCCAGCAGCGCCTCCACGTACTGCTGGTTCGTCAACGTTCCGTAAAGCGCCGTGAACTCCGGCCGCTGCGTGAAGGCGGTCGCGTACGCCGCGCGGCGCGCGAACACTTCGTCCGGCGTCGCGCCCGCGAGCGTGCGCATGTCCGGGATGATCTCCGAGTATTCGGGCCTCCGGTCGAAGGCCACGCGGTAGAAGAGGTAGGCGTAGAAGCCTTTGAGCCGGAACTCCGGCGACAGGAAGAACGACTGCGAGACGCGGACGCGGTCGCAGGCGGCCGACGGCGAGTTCGGGTCGGTGTTGTTGACGTTCGGGCAGCCGTTCAAGACGGCCGTCCAAGGCTCGCCCGCCTCCGGCTCGCGCGAGAGGAAGTCGAGGTAGTGCATGCGGACGAAGAAGGGCGTCTGGAAGATCGGGTTCGGCCCTTCGGCCGCGTCGTTGTCCTCGATGGTGATGGTGGAGACGCCGGAGCCGAAGAGGATGCCACCCTGCGGGTTCGAGAGGCGCACCTGGAAGGTCTCCGGCCCCTCGACGCGCGAGTCGTTGATGAGCGGGACGAAGACGGTCTTCGTCTCGGAGTCGCCCGCGGCCCAGGTGAGCGTCTCGACCGTCGTCGCGTAGTCGCAGCGGGCGTAGGCCTTGCCGTTGACCGTGGCGCAGGGGACTGGCTCCGGGTCGTCAACGGTCTGGAAGGTGACGGAGGCCGGGCGGGAGAGATCGCCGAAGCGCACGATCCTGAATCCGACGTGGGTGCCGCCCTCGCCCGGCAGCGGGCTGGTCGGGTCGCCGAAGCCGAAGGCCGAGCCTCCGGCCGCCTGCAGGACGGTGATGAAAGAGTCGTCCGTGCGCAGTATCTGCGCGGCGCGCTGCGGGCCGGGGTTCGCGGCCACGGAGAAGGTGACCGTCGCGGTGCCCGCGCCGACCGCGCCCGCCGTGATCGTGAGCCACTCCGGGTCGAGGCTCGATACGCGCCACTCGCAACTGGCCGGGGCGACCATCTGGAAGCTGCCCTGACCGCCCTCGGCCGGGAACTCGAAGTTGCGATCCGGGTTCACCTGGTAGAAGCAGCCCGACTGCGTGATCGTTAAGGTCTGCCCCGCGATGGAGACTGTGCCGACGCGCTGCCCGCCCCTCACGACGGGCGCGACGGTGACGGCAACGGACCCGCTGCCCGTGCCGCCCACACCGGAAGGGACGGTGACGAAGGGGCTGTTGCTCGCGGCCGACCAGACGCACCCGGCCTGCGTCGTCACGTTCACGGTGAACGTCTCGCCCTCGGCCGGCGAGGTGCGCGAGGCGGGGCTGAGCGTGTAGGTGCACGAGGCGTTGGTGAGCCGGTGTACGGTACCGCCTGTGTGGCCGACCACGTAAATCTCGCCGGCCTCGTCCTCGCCGAACGATGAGATTCTGAGCGCGGTGTCACTCAGCAGGGACATCGACGTGCCTTGCAGCAGGAAGATTTCGCCCGTGCAGTAGTCCGCGAAGACGTAAGCGCCGGCCGGCAGCGTCGCGCGCGTGCCGCGATAGACGTAGCCGCCCGTGACGGAGCAGCGCCCGCCCGTGTGGCCGTACTCGGCGACGGGTGCCTGGAAGTTGGCGGCGTTGCAGGCCGCCGGGTCGAGGTTCGTGCAGAGCGTGCCCTCGAAGACGCGCCAGCCGTAGTTGCCGCCGCGCGTGATGATGTCGATCTCCTCGCGCGCGCCCTGCCCCACGTCGCCGAGGTAGAGCTGGCCGGTCTGGCGGTCGAAGGAGAAGCGGAAGGGGTTGCGCAGGCCCGTGGCGTAAATCTCGTCGCGCCCGGCCGCGGGGCCGAAGAAGGGGTTGTCGGGCGGCGAGACGTAGGCGGCCGAATTGGTCGCCCGATTCACGTCGATGCGGAGCATCTTCCCCAAAAGCTCCTCGACGTTCTGCGCGCGGTTGCCGGGATCGTTCGCCGATCCGCCGTCGCCCATCCCGACGTAGAGGAAGCCGTCGGGGCCGAAGGCGATCATCCCGCCGTTGTGGTTCGCGAAGGGCTGCGGGATGACGAGTATCACCCTCTCGCCCTGCTCCGCCGCGTTCGGGTTCGTGATCACCTGGTACTCGGCGATGACGGTCGCGCCGTCGGGCTGGCGCGTGTAGTTGACGAAGAGGCGGCGGTTTAAGGCGAACTGCGGGTGGAAGGCCAGCCCGAGCAAGCCCTGCTCGCCGCCCGAGAGCACTTTCGACGTGATGTCCAGGAAGACGGTCGGGGTGGTCGCTCCCGGCTGTAGCACCAGAATGCGGCCGGGTTGCTCGACGACGAAGAGGCGGTTCGTGCCGTCGCGGGCGCTGGTCAGGAAGACCGGGCTTGAGAGTCCAGAGAGCACCGGCTCTAAGGTCGGAGCCGGCGTGCCCTGTGCCGCCGCGCGCGCGGGCGCGAGGGCGAGGGCGAGGAAAAGGGCGGCGCATCCGGCAACTGACTTCATGTTGCTAAGCACCTCCGGGGGCTAGGTTGTTGACTGGTCTTAGGCGGCGGGGCGTTTGGCGTGAGCAAGCGCCGGGCGGCGCTTTTTGCCGTGGCCGACGCCCCGGCCGGCATTGTACAGTAACGCCGCCGCGGTCGGGGAGGAAAACTGAATGAGGCTCCAATTAGCGTCAGGAATCCGCCGGGTGCTCGGCCGCAGTTTGGCCGCGCTCGTTCTGGCCGCCGCGCCGGCTTTAGCGTCCGCGCAGGAAGCTGCGCCCGTTAAGGTCACGCTGTCGCTCGACGGCGGCAAGAAGGTTTACAGGAACGGCGAGCCTGTGCGACTCGTCATGTCCTTCACCTCCGAGCACGGCGGCTACCAGTTGAACACCACGACGACGAAGCCCCCTTCGGCGGTTGACGCCGTCTCGCTCGCGCCCGCGGCAGACGTTTACGCCTGGGCCGAACACTACACCGGCGGGGGCGGCTACCACCCGGACTACTCCACGATCAGCCAGCTCTCGCCGAAACCGACCGCCGTCGGCCTGACGCTCAACGACTGGTATCGCTTCGACCGCCCCGGCAAGTACACCGCGAAGGTTACGACCTCCCGCGTGACGGGGCCGGGCGCGCGCCTCGGCGCGGGCCAGCCCCTGCCCCTGACCACGAACGAGGTGAGCTTCGAGATAGTCGAGGTGAGCGAGGAGGCGGAGGCCGCCGAGGTCAGACGCATCTCGGCGCTGCTCGACGCGGCGAAGAACTGGCAAGAGGAGGCGCAGCTCGCCGACGAACTCGCGTACCTCACGGGCGAGCCGTCGGCGCGCGAGAAGGTGCGCCGCTACCTCGCCGGCGGGCGTTCGGGGAACTACACGCAGAACATCCATCTCGGCTTGGTGATGGCGCGCGACCGCGCGCTCGTCGTGCGCCTGTTGGAGGCGGCCATACGCGACCCGGAGGTGAACCCGTCGCACGGCCTGCTGCACACGGCGGTCGGCCTGCGGCTGATGCTTGAGGGCATCCCCCGCCCGAAGATGGGGCACGTGCTCGTGCTGCCGGGGCGCGAGCACCCGCGCTCGGCCGAGCTGCTGCGCGAGTACGCCGCCGAACTCATGGCGACCCTGCCGAAGCGCAAGGGGAAGAGCCGGACGGCGGCGGCCATGGCGGCCCTGACGACTCTGCCGCGCGGGAGCGACGGCGCGGTGGACGTGCCGCCTGCCGTGCGCGCGGTGCTCGTCGGCGAGTTCGACTCGTTCCACCCGTTCGACCAGGAGTACCTGCTCAGGGTCTATTGGGAGCAGTTGAGCGATCCGTCGATGCTCCCGGCCGTCGAGCGGATGCTGGCGAACAACCGCGACCCGCGCAGCTACCAGGTGAGGACGGCCGCCCTGCGCCGCCTGACGGAGCTGAGCGCCGAGCGGGCCCGCCCACACATCCTCGCCGAGCTGCGCAACCCCTCCTCGGTCGTCGATTACGAGGTGCTCTCGGCTCTCCCCGACGAGACGCTGCCCGAAGTTGACGACGCGCTGCTCGAACAGATCAAAGCGTTAGCGCCCCAGAGGCAGAATTTCGATTCGACGCTCCTCAGGCACAAGGCGATGCTCGTCGCGCGCTACGCCTCGCCCGACATCTACGACGGGCTGTTGGAGACCTACCGCGCCTGGGGCGACAAGTGGCAGCCCGACCCGCGCGGCGCCATTCTCGGATACCTCGCTCGCCACAACCCGTCGCAGGCGCTGCCGCTCGTCGAGCAGGCGCTCGTGCAACTCCATTCGGGGCAGGACTTGTCATTCCTCTTAGAGTTGACCCGTCCGGGCTACCCCGGCGCGGTGCGGGAACTGCTGCGCCGCCGTCTGGAAGGCGACGACCCGCAGGCCGCGGGGACGGCTGCCTACGTCATATCGCAGCACGGGGCGAAAGAGGACGAAGAGTTGATCGAGGCGCGGCTGGGGCGCTGGCGCAAGGAGTGGGGCGGTCGCGCCGCAGAGTTGGACGCGGGCGACGCTGCGGTCGTGCAGCGGATGGTCGAGATCAACCTCGTGGAGTCGCTGCTGCGGAGTAAGGTGTGGAAGCTGCCGGAGGAGAAGGCGGCGAGGATTGTGCGGGGCTGCGTCTCGGAAGACTGCCGCCGACGCTACGGGGCGAAGTGAGGGGGAGCAGCAACGTAAGACGATCCCCTCCCGGTTCAAAGGACGATGGCCCGCAAGATACGAGGTTACGTACCCGGCCGCGGCGGACTGCCCGGAGAGAAGAGAAGGAACCCTTCGCGCGGTGAGGCGTGTCAGTGACTGTCGCAGAACTTCCTGACGGGGAGGACTCCACCAATGACGAGGCAAGTAAGGCGTTTCCTGATAATCGGGTGCGTTGTCACGCTGTCCGGCATCCCGTCCTTCGCCCAATCACCGGAGCGCGGCGCGGCGGGCGCGCCTCCCCAAACTCTCGGACGCCCGCCAAGCCCCGCGCCTAACCCCGGCCCGGCCGACTCTATGGCCGGCGAGATCGCGCTCCTGCGGCAGACGCTACAGACCCTGAACGCCCGGCTGCGCGAAATCAGCGACAAGGCTTCGGCGCCTGACGCGAGACAGGGCGACTCGTTGAAGGAGCAACAGGATCGAATCTCCCTCGGCCTCGATCTGTTGAGCCGCGCCGAGCAGCGGGCCGGCACACTGCGTAAGGAACTCATCGAGCTGATTGAGAAGGAGACTTCGTTCAGGAGTCGCCTGGTGCAGCTCGACGAAGAGGCGCGCCCCGACAGCATCGAGCGGGCGACGAGCCTGATCGGCACGACGCGCGCGCCCGAGTTGAGGGACGCCCGCCGCCGCATTCTGGACAACGAGCGACGCGGGGTGGAAAGCCTCCTCGGTCAAACTTCCCAGAGCCGCAACCGGCTCGAGGACGACGTGAGGCAGGCCGACGCGCTGGTCCTGAGGCTGCGGCAGCGCGTGCTCCCGCTGATCGATAAAGAGATCGAGAAGATCACCCCCGACTAGAGGCACGCGGCAAGGGGAGGGGGCGGCGTCCGAACCCGGACGCCGCCCCCTCCCCTTGGGCGCGGTCTGCCAGTCGCCCTAGTACTTCGGCGTCAAGCCGAGGTTGTACATCAGGAACGAGTAGATGTCGGCCGCCTGCTCGATGGCCTTCGTCGTGCTGCTCGCGCCGTGGCCCGACTTGGTGTCGATGCGGATGAGCACGGGGTTGTCGCCCGCCTGCTTCTCCTGTAGCACTGCGGCGTACTTGAAGGAGTGGCCGGGCACGACTCGGTCGTCGTGGTCGGCCGTCGTGATCAGCGTCGCCGGGTACTTCACGCCGTCGGGGACGTTGTGAATGGGCGAGTAGGCGTAGAGCGCCTTGAACTCTTCGGGGTTGTCGGCCGAGCCGTAGTCGGCGATCCAGTTCCAGCCGATGGTGAACTTGTGGAACCGGAGCATGTCCATCACGCCGGCCTGCTGGATGACGGCCTTGAAGAGTTCGGGGCGCTGGTTGGCGACCGCCCCGACGAGCAGGCCGCCGTTCGAGACGCCGTGGATGGCGAGCTTGTCGGGGTTCGTGTACTTCTCCTTGATGAGGTACTCGGCCGCGGCGATGAAGTCGTCAAACACGTTCTGCTTCTTCAGTTTCGTGCCGGCCTCGTGCCACTTCTCGCCGTACTCGCCGCCGCCGCGCATGTTGGCCGAGGCGTAAACGAAGCCCTGTTCGAGCAGCGCGAGCCGCAGCGCGCTGAACCCGGGCGAGGTGACGCTGTTGAAGCCGCCGTAGCCGTACAAGAGGGTCGGGTTCGTGCCGTCGAGCTTGATGCCCTTCTTGTGGACGATGAACATCGGGACGCGCGTGCCGTCCTTCGACGTGAAGAAGACCTGGCGGGTCTCGAAGTTCTCGGCCCTGAAGTCGGGGATGGTCGGCGTGCGGAAGAGCGTCGTCTTCTTCGTCGCGATGTCGTAGCGGTAGATGGCGGGCGGGAAGTTGAACGACGAGAAGGTGTAGAAGATTACACGGTCGTCTTTGTTCCCGCCGAAGCCGCCGGCGACGCCGAGGCCCGGCAGTTGGATCTCGTTCTCAAGTTTGCCGTCGAGGCTGTAGACGTAGGCGCGCGTCGTCACGTCCTTGAGGTACGTGGCGAAGAGCTTGCCGCCGCCCGTGCCCGCCCCCTGTAGCGGCTCCGCCTTCTCGGGCAGCACCGTCTTCCAGTTGGCCTCCGCGGGGTTCTTCGGATCGTAGAGGACGACCTTCCAGTTCGGGGCGTTCCTGTTAGTCTGGAGGAGGAACTTGTCGCCGACGTTGTCGATGACGCCGTAGATGTCGTCGCCCACCTCGGCGACGATGGGCGTCCACGTCTTGTCATTCTTCGACAGATCGCGGAAGAAGAGTGCGTTGCCCTTCTTGCCCTTGCCGCGGTCGGAGATGTTGAGGATGGCGAAGCGCTGATCCTCCGTGGTCGAGACGTTGTGGAATCGCTGCGGGTTGGCCTTGTCCTCGTAGATGAGCGCGTCCGACGACTGCGGCGTGCCGATCTTGTGGAAGTAAACCTTGTGGCCCTCGTTGGCCGCGGTCATCAGGTTGCCGTCCTTCGGCGCGTCGTAGCGGCTGTAGTAGAAGCCGTCGCCGGCCCACGACATGCCCGACACCTTGACCCAGTTCAGCTCGTCCGGGAGTTGCTTGCGCGTCGCCACCTCCATCACGAAGCAGTCGCGCCAGTCCGACCCGCCCTTCGACTTGCAGAAGGCGGCGTGCTTCGCGTCGCGCGAGAGCGAGAAGCCGGCGAGCTGGACGGTGCCGTCCGCCGAGAACTTGTTCGGGTCGAGCAGCACCTCGGGCGTGCCGTCGAGGCCCTTCTGCACGTAGAGGACGGACTGGTTCTGCAACCCGTCGTTCTTCGAGAAGAAGTAGTACTCGCCGCGGCGGAAGGGGGAGCCGAACTTGGGGTAGTTGAAGAGCTTTTCGAGCCGCGCCCTGACCTGCTGGCGGTAGGGGATTTTCTCAAGGTAAGCGAACGTTACCTTGTTCTGCTCCTCGACCCATTTGGCGACTTCGGGCGACTTCTCGTCTTCGAGCCAGCGGTAGGGGTCGGCGACGCGGACGCCGTGGTAAGTGTCGAACTGCTCGACCTTCTTCGTGGTCGGGTACTGTACTTTCTGGGCGAAGGCCGCGGGGCATAGTGCCGTCACCGCCGCGGCGGCCAGGACGGCCGTTGCGAAAAGTCTGTTCCTCATTGCGAAAACTCCTCGGAGGCTGATCAAATTTTTAAGGGGTGACGGGCCGATGGGGGGCCGCCTTGCGGGAGCGGACAAAACGGGAGGCCCACAGGCCCCTTTCCGGCGCTTCTGCAAAGCGCACAAATTTAGGGCCTGCGCGCGGCCTTTGTCAAACGGCCGCCGCGGATAGCAGTTGGTCGATTCGGGGTTGAGACCCGTTGGGACTGATTCACCACGGAGGCACAGAGTTCACGGAGGGGGCACGGAGGGTTGATCAACCCTCCGTGCCCCCTCCGTGAACTC
>DATHBT010000182.1:0-31131 GCA_035295985.1 Pyrinomonadaceae bacterium
GGCGACGGGCGTACGGGTTCGGACGAGAGGGCAAGCGCGGCGGCCGTGTCGGAGAGCGCGCGCAGCTCCGCGCGGCACTCGCCGCAGGCGGCGAGGTGCACTTCGAGCGCGTCGCGCCGCTCCGCGCCCACGTCCTCGCCGAGCGCGGCGAGCGCGAGCGCCTCCTTGTGCTCCTCGTGCGTCATCCCCTTCCTTCCGCCGAGTCCCTTCTCTCAACCTCGCGCCGCGCTCAGAAGAGGGCGTCAGCGCCTTCAAACTTGTCGCGCAGGAGTTCGCGCAGCTTCATCAGGCCGGCGCGCGTGCGCGTCTTGACCGTGCCGAGCGGCTGGTTGAGGCGCGCGGCGATCTCGGATTGTGTCAGCCCCTCCTCGTAGGCGAGCAGCAGGGTGCGCCGCTGATCCTCCGAAAGCTCGGCGAGGGCGGCGCGGACGATCTCGCGCTGCTCCGCGCGGAAGGCGTCGAGGCTCGCGTCGCCCACGGGTTCGGACGCCTCGGCCGCGGCGGCGGTTGCCGCCCGCGAGCGGGAGTCGAGAGCGCGCAAGCGGTCAATCGCGCGGCTGCGCGCCAGTGTGACGAGCCAAGTGAAGCCGCGCCCGCGCGACTCGTCGTAGGAGTCGGCGCGCCGCCAGACCTGGACGAAGACTTCCTGCAGAACGTCCTCCGCCTCGGCGCGGCTGTGCAATATACGGAGCAGGAGGCCGAGGAGGATGGACGAGTAGCGTCCGTAGAGCGAGGCGAGCGCGGAATCGTCGCCGCGCGCGACTGCGCGCAGCAGCTCTGCGTCGGTCGGGGTGGGTTCTGGTCGGGCCGTCAAACCGTCTTTAAATCCCGCGGGAGGCGTGCGCGCGGATTGCGCGCGCCGCGTTGCGTGTTATGATTGCGCTCGCGACCTTGGCGCGAAGTTATTAGCACAACGTGGCGCGCGTTGTCACTAAATCCGCCCGCCCCGCCCCGCGCGTACTTCGGTCGTGCCTTCCAGCGGCCCAGAATTCATACATTTCGGAGAGCGACAGTAGTGTTCGAGACCGAGAGCGAGGTGCTCGACTGGTACGAGCGGCAGCCGCGCGCACTGGATAAGAGTTTCTACGACCGGATCGCCTGGGGCGAGGTGCGCGACCACCCGCTCGATCCGAAGTTCGTCCCCGTGCTCCTCTACATGCGCGACGTGGAGAGCTACACGGCCGTCTATTACCGCGAGCTGCTGCGGACGCCTACGGGCAAAGACCCGGTCATCCGCCGCTTCATGGATCGCTGGGGCGCGGAGGAGGCCGAGCACGGCGACCTGCTCAACCGCTTCCTGGCCGAGGCGGGCGTCGAGACGACGGACGACTGGGCGGCGCGCGCCGAGGCTGCTATCCCGCTGCGCTACACGTTCGAGAACTACGTCACCTCGCTGGTGACGAACCTGTTCGGCGAGCGGTTCAGCGGCACGCACATGGTCTGGGGCACGATCAACGAGTTGACGACGCTGCAAGCCTACCGGCGTCTGTGGAAGCTGGCGGGCCACCCCGTGCTTGAGACCATCTTGCGGGCCGTGGCGCGCGAGGAGTCGGTGCACGTCAAGTTCTACTGGACGGTGGCGCGGCTTCGGCTCGAACGCTCGAAGTTCGCGCGGTCGCTCGCGCGCAACGTGATCAAAAGTTACTGGACGCCGGTCGGGGCGGGGGCGAAGCCGCGGGGCGAGGTCAACTACCTCATCGCGACGCTCTTCGGCGGCGACGACGGCGTCAACTTCTTCGACGAGCAGGTGAGCCGCCGCGTCGAACGCCTCCCCGGCTTCGCCGGCCTCGACGCCGTCACGCGGCGCATCGCGGAGGTCGCGCTGTAACTCGGCAGGTCGCGGTTCGCGGCCGGTTAAAGATTCGTCTAAGAGAGAAGCGGGCGGCGGTCGTGATGACCGCCGCCCGCTTTCGTCGTCTCGCTTTGCCGCCGCGGCTTACGCGACCGTGATCTCTTCGGAGAGGTAAACGTCCTGGATGGCGTTCAGGAGCGCCGCGCCCTCGTCCATCGGCCGCTGGAACGCCTTGCGCCCGGAGATCAGCCCCATGCCGCCGCCGCGCTTGTTGATGACGGCCGTGCGCACCGCCTCCTGCAAGTCGGTCTGCCCCTTCGACTCGCCGCCGGAGTTGATCAGCCCGCAGCGGCCCATGTAGCAGTTCGCCACCTGGTAGCGCACCAGATCAATCGGGTTGTCGCTCGTCAGCTCCGTGTAAATCTTCGGGTTGGTCTTGCCGTAGGACGACTCCGTGTTGAGCACGTTGTAGCCGCCGTTCCGCTCGGGCAGCTTCTGTTTGATGATGTCGGCCTGGATGGTGACGCCGAGGTGGTTGGCCTGCCCCGTCAGGTCGGCCGCCGTGTGCATGTCGCCCTCCGCGGTCTTGAACTTCGGGTTGCGGAGGTAGCACCAGAGGATCGTCGCCATGCCGAGTTCGTGCGCGTAGGCGAAGGCGTTGGCGATCTCGGTGAGCTGGCGCGTGGACTGCTCGGAGCCGAAGTAGATGGTCGCGCCGACGGCGACCGCGCCCATGTCGTGCGCCTGATCGACCGTGCCGAAGAGCACCTGATCGAAGGCGTTCGGGAAGGTCAGCAGCTCGTTGTGGTTGATCTTGACGACGAAGGGAATCTTGTGCGCCCAGCGGCGGGCCGTCAGGCCCAGCACCCCGAAGGTGGAGGCGACGGCGTTGCAGCCGCCCTCGTAGGCGAGGCGGACGATGTTTTCGGGATCGAAGTACTGCGGGTTGGGCGCGAACGATGCGCCGGCCGCGTGCTCGATCCCCTGATCGACGGGGAGGATCGAGAGATACCCCGTGCCGGCCAGCCGGCCCGTGTTGAAGAGCGCCTGGAGCGAGCGCAGGACGCGTGGGTTGCGGTCGGAATGCGCCCAGACGCGGTCGATGAAGTCGGGGCCGGGAACCTGAATCTGATCTCTGGGGATGCCGCGCGCCGTGTAGTCGAGGAGGGCGCGGGCGTCGTCGCCCAAGAGTTCTTCGATTCGGCCGAGCGCGTTGTCAGCCCGCTTGAGTTCGGTAGCCATCAGAGTCGATCCTCCTGCTGCACATGGCGGAATATGGGTTTCGCTTCTTGCCGCGAGGGCGTGGGACGAACGAATTGGGCGCGATTATAGCACACGGGCCGCGCGCCGCCGGAAGTTCTGTCGCGGCCGGGGCGCGGGCCGGTTACGCCCGCAAAAACCGTCGCGGCCGTTACTCCGCGGCGGCAGCCAGCGCCTCGGCCCGCAGGCGGTTCGAGAGCGACGCGCGCCACGCGCCTTCTAGTTCGGCGACCTCGCGCGAGATCGCTTCCGTCCCGTTGACCGTGATGCGGAGTCGCGAGCCGCCCGCGCGCCCGATGAGGGTGACGGGGCAGTTCAACTCTTCCGCGATCTCCCGGACGCGGTCGCCCGCTGCCTCGGCGAAGCTGACGACGATGCGCGAGGGCGACTCGGCGAACAGGCAGGCCGCGGGCGTCAGCGACTCGGAGCAGAGCGCGATCTCCGCTCCGACCGCCGCGCGCCCCTGCGTGGAGAAACAGGACTCGGCGAGTGCGACTGAGAGGCCGCCGTCCGAGCAGTCGTGCGCGGAGCGGAGCAGGCCCTCGGCGGCGGCGCGCAGGCACGTCTCCTGCACAGCCTTTTCCAGTTCGAGCGAGAGCGCCGGCAGCCGCCCGCCGCGCGTCATCTCTTCCGTCGTGCGGCCCAGGACGGAGGCGGCGTACTCGCTGATCGAGAGATCGTCGCCCGTCTCGCCGAGCAGCGCGATCAGGTCGCCGTCCGACTTGAAGCCGGGCTGAATGATGCGCGCGACCTCTTCGACGAGGCCGACCATGCCGATGACGGGCGTGGGCAGGATGCCGCGCCCCTCGGTCTCGTTGTAGAAGGAGACGTTGCCGGAGATGACCGGCGTGTCGAAGGCGCGGCACGCCTCGGCCATGCCGTCTATCACCTCGGAGAAGGCCCGCATCACCTCGGGGCGTTCGGGCGAGGCGAAGTTGAGGCAGTTCGTGATCGCGATGGGGCGCGCGCCGACGCAGACGACGTTGCGCGCGGCCTCGGCGACGACGAGCCGCGCGCCCCCGCGCGGGTCGGCGGCGCAGTAGCGGCCGTTGCCGTCGAGGCACATGGCGAGCGCGCGGCGCGTCTCCTTGATGCGCACGACGGCCGCGTCAGCCCCCGGCAGCACGGCCGTGTTCGTCCTGACCATGTGATCGTACTGCCGATAGACCCACTCCTTCGAGGCCACGTTCGGGGAGGCGAGGATTCTCAGAAGCGACTCGTTGAAGTCCTGTCCGTCGCCCGTCGCCCGTCGTCCGTCGCCCGTCGGATCGGAGACGACTGTGCTGGGCGCTTCCAGAATTTCGTGCAGCTCGTCGGAGTTGACGACCGAGGCGTTGACGGGGTCGGGCTGCGCCGCCCCGCCGGCCGGCGGGTACTCGGCCCGCTCCGTGATGACCTGCTTGTCTTCGTCGCGCACCGCGTCACTGGTCGTGCTGTCAGTGCGTTCATCCCCCATCCTTCCGCCCTCAGCCCTTCTCTCCGGCGCGCTCATCGGGCGGTGGTAAACGGGCGCTTCGTCGGTGAGGTAGGCTACGGGGATGTCGGCGACCGTGCCCTCGTGGTGCATCACCTGCACGCGGCTGGTGTCGGTCACGCGGCCGATGACGACGGCGTCCAAGTCCCAGTGCTTGAAGATGTCGATCACCTGCCGCTCGCGCCCGCGGTGCGCGACGATGAGCATCCGCTCCTGCGATTCCGACAGCATGATCTCGTAGGCCGTCATCGCGGTCTCGCGCTGCGGCACGAGTGTGAGATCGAGTTCGATGCCTGTGCCGGCGCGCGCGGCCATCTCGCACGACGATGAGGTCAGCCCGGCCGCGCCCATGTCCTGAATGCCGGCGACCGCGCCCGAACGCATCGCTTCGAGGCAGGCTTCCAGCAGCAGCTTTTCGAGGAACGGATCGCCCACCTGCACGGTCGGGCGCTTCTCCAGCGCCTCGTCGTCGAACTCGGCCGAGGCCATCGTCGCGCCGTGGATGCCGTCGCGGCCGGTCTTCGCGCCGACGTAGAGGACGGGGTTGCCGACGCCCTCGGCCTTGCCGAAGAAGATTTGATCGTGGCGGACGAGTCCCAGGGCGAAGGCATTGACGAGCGGGTTCAGGGCGTAGGCGTCGTCGAACTGAACCTCGCCGCCGACGGTAGGCACGCCGAAGGCGTTGCCGTAGTGCGCGATCCCGGCGACGACGCCCGCGAGGAGAGCGCGGTTGCGCCGCCCGTGCCGCTCGCCGTCCAGCGTGCCGAAGCGCAAAGAGTTCATCGCGGCGACGGGGCGCGCGCCCATCGTGAAGATGTCTCTTAAAATCCCGCCGACGCCGGTGGCCGCGCCCTGGAACGGCTCGATGAAAGAGGGGTGGTTGTGTGACTCGACCTTGAAGGCCGCGCACCAGCCGTCGCCCACGTCCACGACGCCCGCGTTCTCGCCCGGCGGGACGACGACGCGGGCGTTGCGCGTCGGCAGCCGCTTGAGGTGAACTTTCGAGGACTTGTAGGAGCAGTGCTCCGACCACATGACGGAGAAGATGCCGAGTTCGACGAGCGTCGGCTCGCGGCCCATCAGCTGTTTGATGCGCTCGTACTCGTCCTCGGTCAGGTTGTGGGTGGCGACTACGTCGGGCGTGATCAGTTCCATGCGGAGGGTGCTCGTCGAACCAGCGCGGGCGGTTTTAAGAACCGGAAAGGATAAGCCTCTTTCGCGCGGATGTCACCTGCGGAATTGCGGAATGCGGATTTCGGATTGCGGGTTGAAGAACCGCCCGGTTTCCTAATCCGCATTCCGCAATCCGAAATCCGCAATCGTTAGTTGCCGAGCACTTTTTCGATGGCCGTGCGGAGTTCAGCGGGCTTGACGATGCCGGTGTGTTTGAAGACGACCTTGCCCTCGCGGTCGAAGAGGAAGGTGGCGGGGAGTTCTCCGCCCCAGGTGGGATCGACCGAGGTGACGGCGGCGTCGGTATCGGTGGCGTTCAGAAGGTACGCGGGCATCCCGGCGCGCATCCGGCGCAGGAACTGCGGGACGCCGGATTTGATCTCCGACACGTCGTCAACGGAGACGACGACGAACTCCAGCCCGCGCGAGCGGAACTCCGTGTCGATCTTGACGAGATCGGGGAACTCCGTGCGGCAAGGCTCACACCACGTCGCCCAGAAGTTAACGAGCAGCGGCTTCGCCTCTGTCGCGCCCTCGCGCCTCAGCAGCTTCATCAGCCCCGCGCCGTCGAGCTCCTTGACAACCCGATCCCCCCCCTCCTCAGTGACAATAAAGCGCCCGTCATCCTTGAGCCAATCACGGTACGTCTTGCGGGTGGCGGAGCGGCGGGCCTGCGCTCCGCCACGCCGGACTGCGCGGATGGGACGCCGCACGCGACGCGCGACACCGTCAACCGCGGCCAGCCGCGCGCCGTCCGCCCGCGGGCCGGCGGCCACGGCGTCGGCCGCAGGGGCGAACGTGCAGGCGATGAGCGAGAGAGTGAGAGCGAGTTTCATCCGGGCGTGGCTTTCAGAGTTCAATTAACTGTTCCCGCCGCCTCGCCTTTGCGCCTTTGCGCGAAATCAGTCTCACGCAAAGGCGCAAAGAGAAGACGGGCGAAGTTTGCACAAGCTCTAGCCGCGCTTGATCGTGCAGCCGAAGGCTTTGACTTCGGGGCGCTCGACCGTTTTGCCCGCGAGCACGGCGTCTATCGCGTTGCGGAGGTGGTGCGTGTTTACCATGACGGGGTTCTGCGCGTTGTCGAGCGCGCCGTGATAGACGAGCCGGTTCTGCGCGTCGAGGAGGAAGGCTTCGGGCGTGCGCGTCGCGCCCATCCGGTCGGCGACACGAGCGCCCGCGTCGCGGAGGATGGGGAACGTCAAACCCTTCTCGGCCGCGTGCGACTTGATCTCCGCGGCCGGCTCCGGGGCGTTCGAGTTGATGCCGACGACCGAGACGCCCTTGGCCCTGTAGTCCTCGGCGAGCTTCTGCATCCGCTCGTTGTAGTTATTAGAGACGGGGCAGCGCGTCGAGACGAAGATGATGACGGTGCCGGCCTTGCCGCGCAAACTGGCGAGCGTGTGCTCGCGCCCCGCCGCGTCCGGCAGGCGGAAGTCCTCGACCGTCGCGCCGAGTTTGACGGGGGCGGGTTCGTTGCCTTCGGCGCGCGACGGCGCGGCGGGGGCGGCGAGCGCGAGGGCGGCGAGGGCGAAGATTGCGCGCGCAAACATGTGCGTCTTTCTCAACATAAAATTCTCGAACTCCTTTCGACTCGTCTCGGGAAGATGCGTCAGGTTAGCAGCCGGCGAAAAGCCGTGACAAGCAGAGAAGCTGTTAGCTGTTAGCCGTTAGCCTTTAGCCGGAAGAAAACGGCTAACCCTTTTGCCGCGGAATTTGGTTCTTGGTTTTGCTAATAGCTAACAGCTAATAGCTAACAGCTACTCTTCTACTCGTCACTCTTTTGAGCGTGAAGCGCCAGAGCATTCGTTGCTCGCGCTCGTCGTACTCGTGTCGGGCGTCGGTGACGCGCCAGAGGCCGGTGTGCTGCCAGCGGCCGGGCGCGAGCTTGTTGAAGAGCGGGACGGCGTGGCCGCTCTCCATCGCGTCGAGCAGCGCGCGGTTCGCGGGAGTGAGATGCTGGTCGCCGCGGCGGCCCGCGCCGACGTAGTGGACGGTGTCGGGGTCGCCTTCGTCGTGGCGGTCGGGGTAGCAGGGGTTGATCAGGCCGAAGTCTGTGAGCAGCGAGACGAGGCGGCCCGCGCGGTGATAGACGCCGTTGCGGACGCGGTGCGTGCGGCTGACCTCCGCCCACGAGAGCACCTCGCCGCCGGCGTCGCTGTCGCGCCGGGCCGTGCGTGAAACTTTTTCCCGAACGAGCTTCGCGCGGCTCAAGACTTTACCCCTCGCCGAACTCAAGGCTTCTCCGACTCAAGGCTTCTTAGCCGCCGCCTCGGCCGCGCGCCTCAGTTGATCGATTGTGGCGACGGGGCCGTGAACGCCGACGACGCGCTCGACGGCGAGGCCCGAACGCTTCAGCCAGTCGGCGAAGTGCGCGGCCGTCTCGTTGCCGGGCGCGTCGGGGTTGTCTGCGCTGCGGTTGAGCAGGTCGCCCTGGAAGATGATCTTCTCGGCGGGCAGGTAGGCGACGATCATCTCGTCCGCGTGCGGGCCGCGCCCGATGTCGTAAAGCTCGACGGTCATAGAGCCGTCCGTGAAGACGCGCTTGCCGTTCTGCAGGGTCTCGATCCTGAGCGGCGCGGGCCGTTGGGTGAGCGCGTCGGGGCGGATGGTGAAGCGGCCGTCGCGCACGGCGCGCTCGAAGAAGGGGCGGTTGCCTGGCGTGGTGACGACGGTCGCGCCCTCCGCGACGTAGGTGCGAAGGCCGCCCGCGTGGTCGTCGTGGAAGTGCGTCACGGCCGCGTAGCGGACGGGCTTGCCGGGAAAGGTCTCCTTGATGCGCGCGATGGCGTCGCGTGAAGTGGCGTCGTCGCCGGGCGTCTCGACGACGAGGACGTGATCGCGGAACCCGACGGCCAGCACGTTGTAGCCGTTCGCGTTCACGACGTAAACGTTCTCGGAGAGCTTCTGGACGGGCGGGGCCTGCGCCGGGCCTTGCCCGGGCGGAGGGGCGAAGCCTTCGGGCGCGCGGAACTTCGCGTCGTCGTACTGCCGGTTGAAAGTGACTTCGGAGTAGATAACTTCCTCAGTCACCTCGCCGAGCACTTTCGTCACGCGCGCGGTGGGGACTTTGTAGCGCTCGACCGTTCGGTGTTCGGGGAAGGTTATCTCCTGCACGGCGTCGCCGAGGTAGGGATCGACCGTCAGCAGCTCGAACTTCGAGAGAAGGTGCGTCTGCGCGTCGAAGTAGAGCGTGAGCTGCGCGCCGTCTTCGGCCGCGTAGGTGACGACATCGTGCGGGCGGCGCTCGTAACTGGCGCGGCCGAGCGAGCGCACCTGGTGCGCGCGTTCGAGCGCGTTGGCGACGACGTTGTGCGGCAGCCAGCGCAGGCGCGAGCGCATCGGCTGTGGCGGCACGGGCGCGCTCGTCCCCGTCACGCGCCGCTCGCGCATCGAGACGCGCGTGAAATTCTTCCCGTCGATCATGACGCCCCAGTGGATGTCGAAGCCGCCGGGGTAGCTGAAGGAGTTGTCGTGATAGACGCGCCCGCGGCGCGGCTCGACGATCAAGTGCCCGCGCTGCGGCGTGCGGTCGTAGGGCGGGTCGGGCCGGCGGCTCTGGTTGCGGTGGACGAGCGCGCCGTCGTAGCGGATCGAGTAGTTCTCGACCGAGCGCACGGTTTCGACGCCGCCGTAGGCCGCGAGCGCCGCGTCGAGCACGCGCCTGGCCTCGCGGTACGAGGTTTCGGAGGCGGTCGGCTCGCGCCGCTGCCCTTGTGCGGCGGCCGGCGCGAGGATGGCTGCCGAGGTGACGAGACAGAAAAACGCTGCGACGTGTGATTTTCGCACGGCCGGAACTCTCCTTCTTCTGTGCTGCCTCTGGCGGGGAAGTGAACGCGCCTGTCGGAGATTTTATACGGGCGCGTGTGGGGCGGAAGTTCACGGAAAATTTCGCCGGGTGGGGGGACAGAAATGATGAATAGAAAGGCAGGAGTCATGAGTCAGAATCCGGGAGCCGGAATGGAGACCGGATCGCCTGCCTTCATTCCAGCTCCTGACTCCTGGATTCTGGATTCTGTTTTGGGGCTGGAGTGGTTATAGCGCAGTTCAGTTGAACGCGACCAGCACTCGGGAGTAAGGCGACGGCTTATGAGAGCCTATCCCTTAGACCTGCGGCAGAAGGTCGTCGCGGCCGTCGAGCGCAGCGACTCCGCCATCCAGGAGACCGCCTCGGCCTTCGGCGTCAGGCAGACCCCCGTTAAGTAAGGTGCTGCGCCAGAACGGCGAGACCGGCGGCCAGCGGCCCCGCGCGCCTCTTAGACAAGCACTTGAAGCTGCTGCGTCAGGAGGTCGAGCGCAGCCCGGGCAGGACGGCCGCGGCGCTGCGCGACCACCCCGCAGAACGTGCTGGCGTCAGCGTCAGCTTACGATTCACCTCTCTTCACATTTCTACGAGCACGTCCGTCAACTGGTTGACGACATCGACGAGCCGCTTGCCCGCGCTGTCGAAGCGGTTGGCAGTGGCGTCGGCCTCGGCGTCGGCGACCTTCTGGGCGACGCCCTGGAGGCGCGCGTAGTGGCGTTCGAGGCCGGGCGTGAAGCGGAACTGCCGCTCCAACTGGTCGAGCGCCTCGCGGAAGTTGGCGAAGTTCGGCAGGAGCGCCGCCTTCGTCCTGCGCGCCACCTCGGCCGACTCGGCCTGCGCGCTGACCGACTCCAAGTCTTTCGAGAAGCGGCCGTAGAGGTAGATGAAGCGCGTCAGGTTCTTGATCTGATCCGAGAGCTTGATGCGCGCGGCGTTGGCCTGCGTCTGGTCGGCCGTCGTGCGCGGGGGCGTCGCCCCGCGCCTCTGCGCCGGCGAGCGGCGCGTGCGCGACTGCGCGGCGGCGTCCGCGCCCGGCGACGCGAGGAGCAGGCATGCGGCGAGCGTGGCTGCGAACAGTTTCACGTTTAAAATTCTCCTTTACCTTCCCCAAACACCTTCCGTCACAAAGTCCCGAAGCAAACACGGGGCGCACCGTGGCGGCCGAACGCGCGCACGTGGGCGGAGTCGCGTCGCGCGTCACGAGTAACCTTGGCAGGTTCGCTTTGCCGACAAGAATCGCGCGCGCGCCACGAGAGGTCAAGGCGCGGGAGTGCGGCGCGGCGGCGCGCCCTCGTTCGCCGCGCGCCGCGGCTGTTACAATGGCCGACGAGATGAGCGCGACCGAGACTGCGATGCGAGGGCGTGTCTTGCGGGTTCGCCGCCTGGGCCTTGTGCCTTACGACGAGGCGTACCGCGTGCAGAAGGAGACCGAGCGCGGCGTGCGCGAAGGGAGCGAGCCGGACACGCTGCTGCTCCTCGAACACCCGCACGTCGTCACGCTCGGCCGCCGCGCCGACTCCTCGGCGCTCGTCGCCACCCGCGCGCTGCTCGAAGCTCGCGGCGTCCACGTAGTCGAGACGGATCGCGGCGGCAAGGCGACTTACCACGGCCCCGGACAGGTGGTCGGCTACCCCGTCATCTCCCTGCGCGCCGGGCGGGCGGACGTTCACCGCTACGTGCGCGATCTGGAACGGACGATCATCGCCGCGCTCGCCGACTTCGGCATAGAGGCTTTCCCCGTCGAGGGCCTGACCGGCGTCCACACCGCGCGCGGCAAGGTCGCGGCCATCGGCATCCACGTCGCGCGCTGGGTGACGACGCACGGCTTCGCCTTAAACGTCAACACCGATCTCAGCTACTTCCAAATGATCCTGCCCTGCGACGGCGAGCACGTCACCTCGATGGAAGAACTGCTCGGCCGCGAGATCGACATGCGAGCCGTCGAGGACCGCCTGGCCGCGCGCTTCGGCGAGGTCTTCGGCCTGCCCGCCGAAGAGTCGGCCGCGCCGCTCGAACAGAAACCCTGATGCTCACACTGCAACTCATCGAGGAGGCGCGCGCGCGCCTCCACCGCTTCGTCCACCGCACGCCCGTTTTGACTTCGCGCTCGTTCGACGAGCGCGCCGGTCGCGAGGTCTTCTTCAAGTGCGAGAACTTCCAGCGCGGCGGCGCGTTCAAGATGCGCGGCGCGACGAACAGGATTCAGGCGCTCAATGAGGAGGAGCGCGCCCGCGGCGTGTGCGCCTTCTCGTCGGGCAACCACGCGCAGGCCGTCGCGCTCGCGTCGCGCGACGCCGGCGTGCGGGCCGTCATCGTGATGCCTTCGGACGCGCCGAAAGCTAAGGTCGAGGCCACGCGCGGGTACGGCGCGGAGGTCATCTTCTACGACCGCGAGCGCGACGACCGGCAGCAGGTGGCGGCGGAGGTTTCCGCCGCGCGCAACCTTGTCATGGTTCCGCCCTACGACGACTATCACGTGATGGCCGGGCAGGGGACGGCCGCCGCGGAGTTGTTCGAGGAGGTGGGCGAGCTCGACGCGCTCGTCGTGCCGTGCGGCGGCGGCGGACTCTTCGCGGGCGCGAGCGTCGTTGCGCGGGCCGTCAGCCCGCGCGCCGAGTGCTACGCCGTCGAGCCGGAGGCGGGCGACGACACGCGGCAGTCATACCTTAAAGGCGAGCGCGTCTCGATCCCCCCGCCGCAGACGATTGCCGATGGCGCGCGCGTCCAGTCGCCCGGCGAGCTGACGTTTCCCTTCGTGCAAAGGAACGCGGCCGACGTGCTGACGGTTACGGACGCGGAGATCGTCGAGGCGATGAAATTCCTGCTGCTGCGTATGAAAATCCTGGTCGAGCCGACGGGCGCGCTCGGCCCGGCCGTGCTGCTCGCGGGCAAACTTCCCTCGGCCGCCCGCCGCGTCGGCGTCGTACTATCCGGCGGCAACGTGGACGCCGCGGCGCTCGCGCGGTTTTTACAGCCGTAGCGCCGAGCGACATTCTCGAAACCGGATGTTAAAATGGCCGCACGAGAAATCAGCCGGGGTTAACCAAATTGAGCCGTCAACTGCCAGTCGTCGATAGCGCGGGCGCGAGCGTTCAGCCAGCGGGCCGCCCAACGGGGCCTAAGCCGGAGTGGCTGAAGATTCGTCTGGGCGATCCCGCGAACCAGAACGCGGTCTTAAAACTCGTCGAGGGGCTGAACCTTCACACGGTCTGCCAGGAGGCGCGCTGCCCGAACATCTTCGAGTGCTGGACTGATCGCACCGCCACCTTCATGCTCGGCGGCGACACCTGCACGCGCCACTGCGGCTTCTGCGCCGTCAACAAGGGGCGGCCCGAACCGCTCGACCCCGAAGAGCCGCGCCACGTCGCCGAGGCCGTCCGCCACCTCAACCTCGCGCACGCCGTCATCACCTCGGTCAACCGCGACGATCTGCCGGACGGCGGCGCGTCGCACTGGGCCGAGACGATCCGCGAAGTCCGCCGCCTCAACCCCGAATGCCGCGTCGAAGTTTTAATCCCGGATTTTAACGGCGACGAGGCCGCGCTCGACGCAGTGCTCGACGCCGAGCCGGACGTGCTCAACCACAACACCGAGACTATCGCGCGCCTCTACCGCCGCGTGCGGCCCGACGCGAAGTACGGGCAGACGCTTGAGCTGCTCGCGCGCGCCGCCCGCCGCCGCGACCGCGAGCGCCGCGGGATGCTCACGAAGAGCGGCATCATGGCGGGCCTGGGCGAGACTTTCGAGGAGGTCGTCGAGCTGATGCGCGATCTGCGCTCGGTCTCGTGCGACATCATGACCATCGGGCAGTACCTGCAACCGCACAAACGCCGTCTGCCCGTCGAGCGCTACGTCACGCCCGCGGAGTTCGCGCGCTGGCGCGAGGCGGGTCTGGAGCTGGGCTTCAAACACGTCGAGTCAAGCCCGCTCACGCGCTCCTCCTACCACGCCCGGCAGCAGACGGACGGCGCGGCCGAGCCTGAGCCGGCCCTCGCCGGTTAACGAGCTGAAGCCACACAAAAACGCGCGGGGCGTGGGTCTTGAACCGACCCACGCCCCGCGCGCCGTTTTAACTCCGCCCGCCTCACTCGCCGATCACCGCCCGCGCGATCTCGACGGCCTCGCGCGGGCCGTCGGCGAAGCGAACCGCGCCGCGCCCGAGCGAGGCGAAGAAGGCGCGCGCTTCCCCGGTCGCGCGCAAAAGTATAACCGGCTTTCGCGCCTTCAGGGCGAGCGCGATCTCGGAGGCCGTGCCCGCGCCCGCGCCGCAGGCGAAGACGACGCGGCTGGTGAGCACGTTGATCTGGTTGCGCGCCTGCCCCATCCCCGTCACGACGGCGAGATCGACGAACTCGGAAGCACTTTCCGCGTCCTCGGTCGGCAATACGCCGATTGTCAGCCCGCCGGCCTCACGAGCGCCGCGGCTCGCCGCCTCCATCACGCCGCACGCGCGCCCGCCCGTCAAAAGCACCCACCCTTCGGCCGCTATGAGCGCGCCGAGTTCTCGCGCCGCGCGCCGCTCGTCTTCACTCGCGCCCTCGCCCGGCCCCATCACGCCGACGATAGTCTTGCCCATCCGTGGTATCTTACAGCTATTAGCTAAAAGCTGTCCGTTGTCCGTCGTCCGTCGTCAGTTGTTCGTGGCGGGGCGACTTGAACTTCTAACCGCGGGCGACGAGCCTGCGCAGCACATGCAAAGGACAACTGACCACTGACAACGGACGGCTTTAGAGTTAACAGCTAAAGGCTGATCATGAAAGCAGTCGTCTTCCGAGAACACGGTGGGCCGGAGGTTCTGGAGTACGCGGACGCGCCGGAGCCGCGGATTCGCGCGCACGAGGTGCTGGTCGAGGTGCGGGCGTGTGCCTTGAACCACCTGGACGTGTGGGTGCGCGGGGGGATGCCCGGCATCGAGATTCCGCTGCCGCACATTCTGGGCAACGACATCGCGGGAGTGGTGCGCGAGGCGGGCGAACTCGTCGGCTGGGTCAGGCCGGGCGACGAGGTGATGTTGCAGCCGGGCGTCTCCTGCGGCCACTGCCGCGAGTGCCTGCGCGGGCTTGATAACCTGTGCGATTCTTACGACATCCTCGGCTACCGCCGCGACGGAGGCTACGCCGAGTTGGTCGCCGCGCCCGCCGTCAACTGCATCCCGAAGCCGGAGAGTTTAAGTTGGGAGGAGGCCGCCGCGCTGCCGCTCGTGACCGTCACCGCGTGGCACATGCTCGTCACGCGCGCGCAGGTGCAGCCCGGCGAGGACGTGCTCGTCCACGCGGCCGGGAGCGGCGTCGGATCAATCGGCATCCAGATCGCGAAGCTGCGCGGCGCGCGCGTGATCGCGACGGCCGGCTCGGACGAGAAGCTGGCGAAGGCGCGGGAACTCGGCGCGGACGACGCGGTCAACTACACGAACCCGGACTGGCCGCGCGAGGTGCGTAGGCTGACCGCGAAGCGCGGCGTCGATGTCGTCTTCGAGCACACGGGCGCGGAGACGTGGCCCGGCTCGATCCTCTCGCTCGCCAGGAACGGCCGCGTCGTCACCTGCGGCGCGACGAGCGGCTTCGACGCGCGCACGGACTTGCGCCAGGTCTTCTACCGCCACCTCACCATCCTCGGCTCCTTCATGGGATCAAAAGCGGAACTGATCGAAGCTATGCGCTTCGTCGAGCGGGGCCAAATCCGCGCCGTCATCGACCGCACGCTCCCCCTTGCGGAAGCCCGCCGCGCCCACGAACTCATGCGGGATCGCGCCCAGTTCGGCAAGCTGGTCTTAAAGCCATAAGAGCTGTTAGCTATTAGCTGTTAGCTTTTAGCTAAGCAAGAAGGCGGAAAGCAGAAGCCGGGAGGCAGCCTGACCGCAACTGCCTCCCGGCTTCTCTTCCGGCTAATAGCTAACAGCTAATAGCTAACAGCTCTACTTGTTCGTGTAGTCTTCGACGGTGAATCGTTTGGCGAGGGCCTCGAAGTGTTTCGGCTCGAACTCGAAGCCGGCGCCGGCGATTGCCGAGCGGCCGTCCTCGGTGACGATCCACATGCCGGTCTCCATCGGGGTGTTCTGGCGCAGGTACTGGCGATCTTCGGGGGCGAGCGGCTGGCCGTCCGCGCGGCGGATGACGTAAATCTTCACGTAGCTGCCGCGGCGCACCGTGTCGAGGCCGCGCTCGAAGTCCGACTTCGGCACCGCCGCAGACTTCTGCTGCTGCGAGCCACGGCCGCCGCACGCGGCGAGCGCGAGACAGGCCGCGACCGCGCACAGCGCCGCGCCCCCCCGTAAAAGTTTCGCCGCCCTTCCCGCGCCCGCACACATCGCCTCGCCGCCCTCTTTCACCCCGCAAGCCGGCCCGGCGCGCGCCTCCAACTTCTCGTCGCGCGCGAGTTCGTCGCCGCTGCTCCTGCCCTGCCCGCCGATAGTCATCATTGTTTTGACGCCCCCGCGTGATTACTGTTCCGGCGCGCCGCCGGGTTCTTCGTCGCCGTCTCCCGCGCCTTCGGGTTCATGCTCCTCCTCCGCGAACGGCTCGCCCTTCTCGTCGCGGATGCGGAGCACCGTGCAGGAGTCGTCCGCATAGACGCGGTCGAACCAGCCGCTGTCGCGCGCGTTGACGTAGAACTGATCGTGCACCTCCTCGTTGTCGGTGAAGACGTAGCGCGCGCCGAATCTCTGGCGGATGAGCGGGCCGGGGTCGCGCTCGCGGCCCAAGGTGATGTCGTCGTAGAGCTTCGAAAGCCCGGCGTCGCGGTCGTAGAGGTAGGTGGGATCGAGGCCGGAGACGTAGGCGTGCGTCGGGTCGTAGTAGAAGAGCTTGGGGAAGTCGTCCCAGTCCGTGTTGAAGACGACCTCGCCGGCCGGCACGTTCCGGCGCATCCACTCCGCGCCTTCCTTGTAGTCGGCGTGCGGCGCGCTGTCGGCGATCTCCTCTGTCTCCGCGATCAGGTACACGCCGACGGGCACGCAGAGCGCGACGGCCGCCACGACGGCCGCGGCGAAGCGCCACGTCTCTGCGCGCGTGCGCTCGCGCAGGCCGTCGAACGCGGCGCGGGTGTGCGTGAGCGCGGCGTCAACGGAGAAGGCCGCGAAGAGCACCGCGAAGGGCGGCCAGTATTCTGCGAATCGGCGCCAGCGCGCGTTCGCCACGAGCAGCACGGTCGAGAAGACGAGGAAGAAGAGCGGACGCGCCGAGCGCGAGCGTTCTTTCGGATCGAAGGCTATGTAGCCGGCCAGCATCGCGGCGAAGGCGACGGCGCAGTTGCGCAAAAAATCCCAGCTCTCGTACGGGTACCACTCGTTGCCGACCGCCGTCTTGAAGCCCTGGCGCGTCGCCTTCATCGCGACGTGCTCGTAGAGCAGGCGGACGTTGTCTGGGAAGTAGGGGTTGATGACCGTGCCGGCGACGACGCCGACGGCGACGAACACAATCGGCCGCCACTCGAAACGCCTCTCCGCCCACAGCACGGCGGCCGTCCAGACCGCCGCCGCCGCGCCGAGCAGCACGAACATGTCGTAGGCGAGCGTGAACAGAAAAGCGAGCGGCAGCAGCCAGACGTATTTGCGGCGGAACAGCAGGTGAATCCCGACGACGAGCAGCGCGAGCGCCACGCTCATCGCCTTCGTCATGTTCATCCGAAAGAGGAACGGCGCGGAGCAGCCGAGGAGCGCGACGAGCCACACGACGGGGTAGCGCAGGCGGTGGCGCACCACCAGCCAGAAGCACGCGAAGAGCGCGAGCGACGCGAAGAGCCACGCCGAGATTTTCGGGCCGAGCGCGTCGGGCGCGACCTCAATCACCGACGCGAGCCGTCGGCCCGCCCCCGTCTCGCCGAGCGAGACGAAGGGCGCTTGCAGCAGGTGGAAGAGGTAGTGGTGATCTACATAGTCGCGCGGGTTGAGTGTCGTCAGCGGGAGCCACTTGAATTCGGGCGTGAAGTCGCCGGCCAGCGTGCCCTGCCAGAGCAGTTGGCTCCAGCGCGCGTGGTAGTAGCCGTCGAAGTCGCCGCAGCAGATCGAGTCGGTCGAGAACTGTAGCCAGCCCATCAGCAGCCCGACGGCCAGCGCGCCCGCGGCGAGGTAGGCCGTGCCCCTGTCGGCGACCGACGACAGCGCGCCGCGGCGACCGCGTACAGCATCCGGTTCCGCCTCCGCCGCGGCGTCACGAAACTCGGCCCGCGCCTCCCCGCGCGCCCCGTCCTTTACGACCGACTCACGCTCTTCGACGTTCTCCACCCGGAAGCCCCCGCCTCTACCGCGCCGCCTGTTGTTTGAAGATCGGTAGCGCCAGATTATACGAACGCGCGAGCGATTGCGACTCGCGGCCGGGCGACCCGGCACACCCAGGAATTTGACAGACGCGCCCGCGCCGACGTATGAACTTTTCGCGCCCGGCGCGGCGGCGCACGCGCGCTGCCGCGAGGCGCAGGCCCGCCGGCAGTCGCTTGATGAATCCGCCCCACGCAGCCGCCCATAAAAGTTAACGACGAGGAGCACACGATCTGATGAGCGCGTCCACGCAGCCCACGGCCGAGCGCACCGGCCCCGAACTCGATAAGCTCTGCATCAACACGATCCGCACGCTCTCGCTCGATGCCGTGCAGCGCGCCGAATCCGGCCACCCCGGCCTCCCGCTCGGCACCGCGCCGCTGGCCTACGTGCTCTGGACGAAGTTTCTGCGCCACAACCCGCGAAACCCGAAGTGGCAGAACCGTGATCGTTTTCTCCTGAGTGCGGGCCACGGCTCGATGCTCATCTACTCGCTGCTCCACCTGACGGGCTACGACCTGCCGCTGGAAGAGCTGCAACGCTTCCGCCAGTGGGACTCGAAGACTGCCGGCCACCCGGAGAACGTCCTGACGCCCGGCGTCGAGATCACCACCGGCCCGCTCGGCCAGGGCTTCGCCAACGGCGTCGGCATCGCGATCGGCGCGGCGCATTTGGCGGCGCGCTTCAACCGCGAGGGGTTTCCGGTCGTCGATAACTTCGTTTACGGCATCGTCTCGGACGGCGATCTGATGGAGGGCGTGGCGTCCGAGGCCGCGTCGCTCGCGGGCCATCTGAAGCTCGGCAAGCTCATCTACTTCTACGACGACAACGAGGTGACCATCGAAGGCCCGACCTCGCTGGCCTTCTCCGAGGACGTGCCCAAACGCTTCGACTCCTACGGCTGGCACACCTCCACGGTCGAAGACGGCAACGATCTCGAAGCAATCGAGCGCGCCATCGTCGAAGCACAAGGCGTGACTGATCGCCCGTCGCTCGTCTCCGTCAAGACGATCATCGGCTACGGGATGCCGACCGCGGGCACGCGCAAGGCCCACTCGGACGCGCCGGGCGAGGAGGCCGTGCGCGCCACGAAGCGCGCCCTCGGCTGGCCCGAAGACCGCGAGTTCTACGTCCCCGAAGAGGCGCTGAGAGTCTTCCGCTCCGCGGTCGAGCGCGGGGCGCAACAGGAGAAGGAGTGGAACGAGCTGGTCGGGCGATACAGTGCGGCCCACGAGGAGGAGGGGGGCGCGTGGCGCTCGCTGGTGGGGGGCGAGCTGCCGGAAGGGTGGGAGGATAAATTGCCGAAGTTCGAGAATGCCAAGCCGATGGCGACGCGGGCCGCGTCGGGCGAAGTGATCAACGCGCTCGCGCCCGTCATCCCCGCGCTCATCGGCGGCTCGGCCGACCTCGGCCCCTCGACCAACACCGACATCAAAGGCGGCGGCAGCTTACAAGCCGGCTCCTACGACGGGCGCATCCTCCACTTCGGCATACGCGAGCACGCGATGGGCGCGGCCCTAAACGGCATCGCCTTAAACGGCGGCCTCATCCCTTTCGGCGCGACCTTCATGTGCTTCTCCGACTACATGAAGCCCGCCGTCCGCCTCGCCGCCCTCTCCGAAGTGCAGGTCGTCTTCGTCTTCACGCACGACTCCGTCGGACTCGGCGAGGACGGCCCGACTCACCAGCCGATAGAACACCTCGCGGCGCTGCGCGCTATCCCGAACCTCTACACGATCCGGCCCTGCGATCCGGCCGAGGTCTCCGAGGCCTGGCGCGTCGCCATACTGCGACGCCACGGGCCGACCGCGCTCGTCCTCACGCGCCAGAAAGTACCGACGCTCGACCGTAAAACTTACGCGGGCGCGGAGGGCCTGCGCCGCGGCGCTTACGTCCTCGCAGAAGCGACGAAGACTGACTCACAGCCGTCCGGCGGGAATGCCACGACGAACAACGCCGCGCGCGGCGCGACGACGCCCGATCTGATCATCATCTCGACCGGCTCGGAAGTCTCGCTCGCGCTCGAAGCGCGCGAGGCTCTGCAGAACGACGGTGTCCCGACGCGCGTCGTCTCGATGCCCTGCTGGGAGCTGTTCGAGGAGCAGGACAGGTCATACCGCGAAGAGGTGCTGCCGCCCGCTGTCACGGCGCGAATCTCGGTCGAGGCGGGCGCGCGTCTGGGGTGGGATCGCTACGTCGGCACGCACGGCGACTGCGTCTCAATCGACCGCTTCGGCGCGTCGGCCCCCGGCGACGTGGCTTTGAAAAACCTCGGCTTCAACGTCGAGAACGTTGTCTCACGCGCCCGCGCGATCCTCGGGCGCTAAAGAAGCGCCGGAACTTTTCGGCCGCGCGCGGCGAATTAGAGACATGCGCGCGCTAACGGTCTCGTTCTTCGCACTGCTGCTGCTCTGCCCGGCCGCGCCGGCCCACCAAACCGGCGCGGTCGCCCTTTTCGCTGTGATGGACGAGGTTGACAGGGTGGCCGCGGCCGACCTTTGGCCCGGCTTCGACCCGCGCCGCATCCCCGCCGCCATCTTCGACGGCCAGAACACGATCCTCTTCCGACATCCACAGCCCCCCGAAGGCTTCGTCTCGCTCTCGTCGCGCCAAGGCGTCTGGGCCTTCGCCGGCCGCCACGAAAGCGTGACCGCCAACGTCGCCGTCAAGCTGAACGGCGTCTGGACGGCGACCGTGCTGCTCACGCTCGGGCGCGAAAGGACGACCAGAGACGCGGCGGCACTCGTCATACACGAGATGTTCCACGCCTTCCAGCGCGAGCGCCACGCCGACTGGCAGGCCAACGAGCTTGAGCTGTTCGTCTATCCGTTCGACGACGCGGAAGTCCTGAGGCTCAGGCGGCTCGAAAGCGAGGCGCTCCGCCGCGCGGCGGACGCGGCCCGCCCGCGCGACGCCTCGTGCTGGGCCGCGACAGCAATCGATCTGCGACGCGCGCGCTTCGAGCGGATGCCGAAGGGATCGGTCACTTACGAGCGCGTCTCAGAACTCAACGAAGGACTCGCCGAGTACGTCGAGGCGCGCGCCGCCGGGCGTCGCGGTTCGGGACTGCCCGCCGTGGAGTTCGCCGCCGAAGGGATCAGGGAGCGTGTCTATAAAAGTGGCCGCGCGCTCGCCGTCCTGCTCGACCGCTTCTCGCCGCGCTGGAAGCAGCAGTTGGAGGCGGGGGAGAAACGCTCGCTCGACGAACTGCTCGCAGCCGCGCTCCCGCGCGACACGCGCGCCCGTTGCGAGCTGCCGTCGCCTCTTCAACAGGCCACTAAACTTCGCGCGCAGGGCGACGTTTCAAAGTTGAATTCGGAGCGCGAGGCCGCGAGGCGCGACTACCTCGCCAGAGACGGGTGGCAACTCGTCCTCCTGTCGGCCGAAGGCTTACCGCTCTGGCCGCAGGGCTTCGACCCGCTCAACCTGCGCCGCCTCACCGCGGCGGAACTCCTCCACACGCGCCACCTCAAGCTCGGCAACGACGCGGGCGCAATCGAAATCCTCGGCCGCGCCGCCCTCACCGAGGGCGCGGGCGAGCACCCGCTCTTCAACGGAGTCCGCCGCCTGAGTGTCGTGGGCCTGCCCGCGGAGCCGGCGGTCGAAGAGTCCGCGGGCCGCGTCAAGGTCACGGCCGCGGACTTGAAGGCCGATTTCCGCTCCGCGCGCGTCTCGCGCGACGGCCGCACGCTCACCGTGCAATTGACCGGGCCGCCGCAGTAAACTCCACCCCGCTCTAACCATCTCGCACGGGCGTCCATCCGAGGCCACAAAATGAGGATCGCCGTCGCGGCGGATCACGCGGGCGTGCCGCTCAACGATCACATCATCAACGAACTGCGCGCGCTGGGCCACGAGGTCGAAGACTTCGGGACGCACGACGCGACGCGCGCCGACGACTACCCGGACTACGCGGAGAAGGTCGGCGAGGCGGTGCGCGAAGGCCGCGTCGAGATCGGCGTCGTCGTCTGCGGCAGCGGCGTCGGCGCGGCGGTCGCGGCCAACAAGCTGCGCGGCGTGCGCGCGGCACTGTGCGGCGACACCTACTCGGCCCGCCAGTCGCGCGAGCACGACGACTGCAACGTCCTCTGCCTCGGCGCGCGCGTCACGGGCGTTGCGCTCGCGCTGGAGATCGTCCGCGCCTTCACGCAAGCCCGCTTCAACGGCGAGGAGCGCCACCTGCGCCGTCTCGCCAAAGTCCTCGACATAGAGAAGCGTGAGACGGGCGACCGCTAGCCCTTAGCCGGAGTCGGCGCGCACGCGCTCACGCGACTGACAATCACAAGGCACTCGAAGGCGCGGCCGATCTAAAAAATTAGATCGGCCGCGCCTTCATTATCCGAAAATCCCAACGCTTAAACCGAGCTTTCGGATAGACGGCCGCGCTCTTCGACCCCTCCGTTCGACACCTCAAACTTTTTCCCTCCGCATCGGCGATCACCCGCCGCAGAGCGCCGGCGCGCGCCGCCGCTGGAACGACCGTTGCTTATTCAATCAACGTCGCCCGGCCCGTTTCAAATTCTTGAATCGGCACGGCCCGGTCTCCCCGTCGCGTCTGCTCTCGCACGCGTCTCCCCGAACGGCGGGGCGCGCCGCGGGGCCGGAAGCTATCAGCAAGCTAGGAAGGGAAAAGAGAATGATGAAGATCAGACAGCTAACTTTCGCCGTACTCATGACGGCGCTCGTGCTGTGCGCCTTCGCAGGCGGCGCGCGCGCGCAGTCGAGCCGCGGCACAGTCAGCGGCGTCGTCGTCGATCCGAACGGCGCGGCCATTTCGGGCGCCTCGGTGAGGCTGACCAACACGCAGACCACCGTCACGCGTGACACGACGACCAATAACGAAGGGTTCTACCGCTTCGACGCCGTCGATCTCGGCAACCACACGGTGACGATCAACGCCTCCGGCTTCGGCGAGCTGGTGAAGACGAACGTCATCGTCAACGCCGGCCAGACCTCGACCGTCGACGCGCAGCTCGCCATCGGCAGCCAAGGCGTCACGGTGGACGTGACGGCCGAGGCCGGCGCGGTGCTCCAGACAGAGGCCCCGGTGCGCGGCGGCAACATCTCGACGCGCCAGGTCACGGACCTCCCGTTCGCGGGCCGCAACCCGACGGCGCTCGCCTTGACGCTGCCCGGCGTCACCTCGAACCGGACGGGCGTCGGCATCGGCACCTTCGTCGTCAACGGCGCGCGCGGGCGCTCGAACAACTTCCTGATCGACGGCACGGAGAACAACGACATCTCGGTCGCCGGCCAGGGTTTGCAGATCACGAACCCGGACGCCATCGCCGAGGTCTCCATCCAGACCTCGAACTACGACGCCGAGTTCGGCCGCGCCGGCGGCGCGGTCGTCAACACGATCACCCGGTCGGGAACCAACGAGTTCCACGGCACGCTCTCTTACCTGCTCGACTCGCGCGTGGACGACGCCATCACCAGCTCCGAGTCGCTGGACCCGAACATCCAGCAGAACGGCCTGCCCTTCGGCATCCAGAACATCTACTCCGGCACGCTCGGCGGGCCGCTGTACCTGCCGCGCTTCGGCGAGGGCGGGCGGGCGCTCTACGACGGCCGCAATCGCACCTTCTTCTTCGGCGCCTACCAGGAGGATCGCCAGCGCGCCGTCGCCTCGGCGGTCACGCTGACCACGCCGACCGCCCGCGGGCGCGACACGCTGCGCTCGCTATTCCCCGCCGGCACGAACGCGAACGTTGACGCACTGCTCAACTTCACCGCGAACACCGTGGGCACCGGCGCCCCGTTCTTCCTCGCGATCGGCGCCGCGCCCGGCAGCGGCGCGACTTCGTCCACCACCTGCGACGCCCAGGGGAATGCCCCGGCCGGCAACCGCCCGTGCGTCGAGTTCGGCAGTTTCACCCTCCAGCAGCCCTTCCTCAACACGAACAAGCAGGGCCAGATTCGCATCGACCACAGCGTGAGCGACAACAACCAGTTCTCGGCGCGCTTCCTGTTCAGCCGGTCGGACGTGCCCGGCGCGTCGCCCTACTTCCCCGGCTTCGGCGCCGACCAGACCCAGCGGTACTACAACCTCCTGCTGGCCGACACGCACGTCTTCTCGCCTGTCTTCACGAACGAGGTACGGGTGGCCTACAACCGCATCCAGTTCCAGTTCCCGCTCGAAGACCCGGGCGGCCCGGGGGGCAGCTTCCCGCGCATCGTCTTCAACGGCACGACCATCTCCTCGCTCGGCGCCAGCCCCTCGTTCCCGCAGGGGCGCACCGCCAACAACTACGTCGTCCAGGACACGGCGACCTACGTCCGCGGCAACCACACCTTCCGCGGCGGCGTGGACTTCCTGCGCCAGATTTCGACGCAGGCCGCGCCCTTCACCCCGCGCGGCCTCTTCACCTACGCCGCGAGCACCGGCTACAACTCCTTCGGCAACTTCGTTGACGACTTCGGCGGCGGCGGCAACATCCAGCGCGACTTCGGCAGCGCCATCTACCACCCGCAGCTCTACCGCACGGCCGCCTTCCTCCAGGATCGCTGGAAGGTGAACAACTCGCTGACCCTGACGCTCGGCGTGCGCTACGAGTACTTCGGCGTGCCGTTTAACACCCTGCGGACGCCGGCCTACACCGGCCTCTTCAACATCAACCCCGTAACGCTGACCGGCCCGTACAGCGAGCCGAACCAGATACCGCCCGACCGCAACAACTGGGCGCCGACCATCGGCGTGGCCTACTCCCCGGCGTTCACCCAGGGGCTGCTCGGCACCTTCTTCGGCGAGCGCAAGACGGTGCTGCGCGCCGGCTACCAGATCGGCTACGACTCGTTCTTCAACAACATCGCGTCGAACGCCGCGACCTCCTCGCCGAACCTGATCTCGACGGTGCTGAACTCGACGGCGACGGCCGCCGCCCCGCGCGGCTTCGCGAACTTCTCGGCGCAGGGGCCGACCGTCCCGAACCTGAACCCGCGCAGCGGCCAGACTCTGATCACGCCGAACCTCGTTAACCCCTACTACCAGCGCTGGTCGGCCGGGATGCAGCGGGAGCTGGGTTACAACCTCGTGATGGACGTCTCCTACGTCGGCTCGAAGGGCACCAAGCTCTTCATCAACGAGGACGCCAACCCGCTGGTGCGGCCCGAGCTGCGGATACTGCCGGCCGGCTACACCGGCCCGACCAACTGCACGCCGAACACCAACATCACGGCCGCGCAGGCGACCCCCGGCTTCCCGGCGGGCACCCCGTGCCCGCTCACTAACAGGCTCGACAACCTGCAGGGCCAGCGGACGGTGCGTACCAACGGCGGCTCGTCCTCCTACCACGCCGGCCAGCTCGAAGTCCGCCGCCGGTTCGCCGACAACTTCCTGCTGACCGGCTCCTACACCTTCTCGAAGCTGATCAGCAACGCCGACGAGGTCTTCGTCACGGGCGTCGGCTTCACCGCGCCGTCGCTCTTCGCCATCCCGGCCGTCTTCGGCGGCGACCGGCTAGACCGCGGCCTTTCGCAGAACGACCGCACGCACCGCGCCGCGTTTACCTACGTCGTCGAGAGCCCGTGGTTCCGCGAGCAGCGCGGTTTCGTCGGCCACGTGCTCGGCGGCTGGCAGCTCTCCGGCGTGACCACGTTCGAGTCAGGCCAGCCCTTCACGGTCGCCAACGGCCTCGACGCCGACGGCATCGGCGGGGCCAACGACCGCCCGACCTACAACCCGCTCGGCCAGCGCGGCGTGCGCGCCGTGCCGGTCGTGGACACGCAGCAGACGGTGGGCGGCGTGGCGAATCCGAACTTCGGCGCCATCACCGGCTACACCAACCCGGAGACGGGGCAGGCGATTGATCCGCTCACCGCGGAGTTCATCGTCAACCCTGCGTTCATCATCGGCGCGCCGGCGAGCATCCCGCGCGTCGGCAACCTCGGCCGCAACACCGAGCGCTCGCCCGGGATCAACAACTGGAACATGAACGTCATGAAGAGGACGAACGTGACGGAGAGCGTCCGGATCGAGTTCCGCACGGAGTTCTACAACATCTTCAACCACCCGCAGTACCTGTCGGGGAGCGTCAGCCCGTTCTCTCCCCTCGGCGGCACCCTCCAGACGAACGCCGCCTCGTCCCCGGCGGGGTTGTTCCTCAACCCGAACACGTCCAGCTCGGACGGCGGCGGACGCGTGATCCGCTACCAGATCAAACTCTTGTTCTAAGGACGGGGCCGGCGGGCCGCACGCGCGTGCGGCCCGCCGAACCAGTCCGGCGAATAACTGCAAGGCCCCGCAAGCATCGAGCTTGCGGGGCCATTTTTTATCGCGCCGCGCGGCCGACCGCTAACGGCCCTAAACCACGACCCTGAGCGCGCGCGGCAGCACGCGCAGCGTGAGCGGCGTCGTGCCGCGCACGTCGCCGTCGGCTTCGACGGGGAGCGCGTCTGCCGGCGTCACGGGTTCGATTGAAACGCTCGCGCCGCGAAGCAACCGGACGCGCGGGTTCGCCATGTGCCCCCCGCGGTGTATGCGCGCCATCTCGCGCACGACCGTGCGGCGCGGGACGCGGCAGGCCGTCACCACGTCGAGCAGCCCGTCGTCAACGCGCGCCTCCGGCGAGAACATCATCCCGCCGCCCGCGAAGCGGCTGTTGACGACCGCGACCAGGTTCGTCTCGCACTCCCACGCCTCGCCCGCGTCAACACGAATCCTCGCGCGCCGCTCGCGCCAGCCGGCGAGCGCGCCCGCGGCCGCCAGGGCGAAGCGCATCTCGCCGGAAAGTTTTCGTGCCGGCCTCCCCTGCGCCGCCACGCGCGCCGCCACCTCCGCGCCGATGCCGAGCGTCACGGCGTTCAGGCACAGGAAGGGGCGCACGCCCGCCGTCCCGGTCGCCTCGCCGCGCAGCACGTCAACCCCGCGCGTCGCGGCATCGTCCGAGCCGCGGCAGTGCGCGACGAGCCGCGCCAGCCAGTGGCCGAGCGACGCGCGGCGGCCCTCGACGGCGCGCGCGAAGTCGTTGCCCGTGCCCGCGGGCAGCAGAGCCAACGCCGCGTCCGGGTTGACTGCTTCCGGCGCGCCGTCCGAAGACGCGCCCGCGAAGAAGCCGGAGACGACTTCGCTCAGCGTCCCGTCGCCGCCGACGGCCGCGACCGTGCGGTAGCCCTCGACGAGCGC
Source organism: Pyrinomonadaceae bacterium (assembly GCA_035295985.1). Classification (GTDB taxonomy): domain Bacteria; phylum Acidobacteriota; class Blastocatellia; order Pyrinomonadales; family Pyrinomonadaceae; genus JAIVGV01. Next base: position 26,880 of record DATHBT010000182.1, read on the forward strand.
GGCGCGCGCCGACTCCCGCGCGTCGCCGAACTCCCGCGCCTCGTGCGCCTCGAACTTCACCCCCGCACCCGCCAGCTCACGCCGCACCACGTCCCACGCCGCGCGCGCACGCGCCGCCCCGTAGTTGACGACCACGAAAGTCTCCGCCCCGTCGGTCACGGCCTCATCGTAAATCGTAAATCGTGAATCGTAAATCGAAGCTATTAGCCGACAGCTAACAGCAGTCAGTTGTCCGCGGTCGGTTGTCAGTCGTTTCGTGCCTACGCAGCTTTAACCCCGAACCGCGGGCGGCGAGCTTGGCGCAGCACATACGACGGACAACTGACAACTGACCACGGACGGCTTTTAGCTAACAGCTTCTATTTACGGTTCACGATTTACGATTTACGATCTTCCCATGAGTGAAGGGCTGATGCGCGCGGTCGTGATCGCGGGGCACGGGGGCGTGGAGAAGCTGGAGGTGAGGGAGGTTGCGCGGCCCGCGGCCGTGGGCGACCGCGTGCTGGTGCGCGTGCGCGCGGCGGCGCTCAACCGCGCGGACGTTTTGCAGCGGCGCGGCCGATACCCCGCCCCTCCGGGAGCGCCGCAGGACATTCCGGGCCTTGAGTTCGCAGGCGAGATCGCGGGCCTCGGCGGCGACGTGCGCGGGCGGCGCGAGGGGCAGCGGGTCTTCGGCATCACGGCCGGCGGGGCGCAGGCCGAGTACGCCGTCGTGCCGGAGTCGGCGCTCGCGGCCGTGCCTGACAACTTGGGTTGGGCGGAGGCCGCGGCCGTGCCCGAAGCGTTCATCACGGCGCACGACGCGCTGTTCACGCGAGGGCGCTTGCGGCCGGGCGAGCGCGTGCTCGTCCACGCCGCCGGGTCGGGCGTCGGGCTGGCGGCCGTGCAGTTGGCGCGCGCCGCGGGCGCGCGAGTCGTCGGCACGGCGCGCACGGCCGGGAAGCTGGAACGCGCGCGCGAGTACGGGCTGGACGAAGGGATTACAGTGTCCGGCGACGCGAACGTCATCGCCGAGCGGGTGCGCGAGCTGACCCAAGGCGCGGGCGTCGATCTCGTCGTCGATCTGGTCGGCGCTTCGTACCTCGCGGCAAACCTCGACGCGCTGGCCGCGCGCGGCCGGATGGTGCTCGTCGGCACGATGGGCGGGGCGAGCGCGCCGCTCGACTACTCGCTCGTGATGCGCAAGCGCCTGACGCTTACCGGCACGGTGCTGCGCTCCCGCCCCGACTGGGAGAAGGCAGAGGCCACGCGCCTGTTCGCCGCGCAGGTCGTCCCGCTCCTCGCGCGCGGCGCGGCGCGGCCCGTCGTCGATAGCGTCTTCGACCTCGCGGACGTGCGCGCCGCGCACGAGCGGATGGAGTCGAACGAGAGCTTCGGCAAGATAGTTTTAAGCGTGACAGGTGAACCGTGACGGGTGACAGGACAAGAAGCTGTTTTTACCCGTCACCCGTCACGATTTACGGCCCTTCTGCCGTCACTTGTCACCCCCGTCGGCGGTGTGCGATTATTCGTATTTCATCGGGGCGCGTTGTCGCCCTCCGAGGCGGTGGGGTCGGAGGAATAATAGAGTGAAAGCCGAGCTTGCACAGTTAATTGAGTTGCAGAGGACAGACACATGCATCCGCCGGCTGGGGGCCGAGCTGGATGCCATACCGGAGAGGCGCGCTGAGATCGATAAAGAGTTCGAGCAGCGCGCCTTCGAGTTTGTCGGGGCGCAGACCGAGCGCGACGCGGCGCGCGAGCGGCGCACGAAACTGGAAACCGAGCTGGCCGAGACGCGCGCCCGCGCCGAGCACGCCGAGAAATCTTTGATGGCCGCGACGAACGAGAAGGAGTACACGGCCGCCATCCGCGAGACGGACGCGGCGCGCAAGCACATCTCCCAGCTTGAGACGCAGATTCTCGAACTGATGGAGTCGCACGACGCGGCCGAGTCGCGGATGAATGAACTCGAACCGCAGGTCGCGCAGCTCCGGCAGGAGCGCGACGAGAAGCTCGCGGCCTTCGAGCGCGAAGTGGGCGCGCAGCAGCAGGAGCTGGAGCGCTGCCGGCGCGAGCGCGAGCGCCTGCTCGCGGAGCTGCCCAAGCAGACGAGCGCGATGTACAACCGCATCGTCACGCGCATACGCGGCGGCGTGGCCGTGGCCGAGGCGCGCAACGGATCGTGCACGGCCTGCTTCATGGCGCTCCGGCCGCAGGTGATGGCCCAGATTCGCCGCGGCGACGAGATCATCATCTGCGACAACTGCAACCGCATCCTCTTCTACGCGCCGGCCGCCGAGCAGCAGGCTCACGCGGTCTCCTGAACTTAACCGCAGAGGACACGGAGGGCGCGGAGGGAGTTTAGCCCTCCGCGCCCTCCGTGTCCTCTGCGGTTAAGTTTTTCCGAAAAGAAATTGTGAGCGGCGCGAGACCAAATGCGCGCAGCTAATCCGGCAACATGCCTGGGGAGAGGGCGCGCAAGGTTACAGGGTGGTAATGACGACTCAGGCGACGGCCGGGCGACAGGGTACGAGCGCGGTAACGGCGGCGGCCGGCGCGGCCACGGTCGCGCCCGGCGGCGCGAAACCCCCTGTCTCCGCGCTGACGCTCGGCCCGCGCTCGCGCTGGCTCCGCCGGCGCGGCTCGAAGTCGCGCGGCTTCCGCTACGAGGACGCGCGGGGCCGCCGCGTCGCAAACCCCGAAACGCTCGAACGCATCAAGTCTCTGGCCGTCCCGCCCGCGTGGCGCGAGGTGCGGGTGTCGCCGGGAGCGCGCTCGCGCCTACAGGCCATCGGCATCGACAAGCTGGGGCGCGTCCAGCGCATCTACCACCCCGCGTTCGCCGCGCGCTGCCAGCGGCGCAAGTACGAGAAGATCGTCCGCTTCGGCGAGCATCTCGGCCGGCTGCGGGAGCGCACGAACCGTGACATCGCGCGCGAAGGGCTGCCGAAGGAGCGCGTGCTCGCCGTCGTCGTTCGCCTCATCAACGACCTCTACTTCCGCGTCGGCTCCGAGGAGAGCGTCGCGCGCTACCGCACCTACGGCGTCACGACGCTGCGCAACCATCACCTTGAGATCAAGCGGGGCGGCCGGCTCGTCTTCCAGTTCACCGGCAAGCACCACATCAAGCACCGGCGCATCCTCGTTGACGAGGAGCTGGCGGGGCTCGTGCGCGACATCCAGTCGCTGCGCGGCCGGCGGCTCTTCCAGTACTACGACGAGGAGCGCAAAGCCCCGCGCCCCGTCACGCCGCGCGACGTGAACGACTACATCCAGGCGGCGACCTCGCCCGAGTTCTCCGCCAAAGATTTCCGCACGTGGGGAGGCACGCTCCTCGCGGCGGTCGCGCTCGCCGAGATCGGCCCGGCGGAGGACGAGGGAGAGGCGAAGCGCAACATCGTCCGCGCCGTGCGCGCCGTCGCCGAACACCTCGGCAACACGCCGGCCGTCTGCCGCTCGTCTTACGTCCACCCGGCCGTCTTCGAGAGCTACTGCCGCGGGGTCACGCTCGAAGAGTTCCGCCCGCGCCGCGAGCGACGCGTCGCGCGCCAGCAGCCCGACTACCTGCCCGAAGAGCGCGCGCTCCTCAAGCTCCTCCGCGCGCACTCGAACGGCGGCGGCGCGTGATCGGGGCCGCCGGCCCGGCCTTTTTGTCCCGCTTTACCGTGAAACCACCTTCCGTTTGCTAAACCCGACTCCGGCTTATATGATGCCGGAGGCCTTGCGGCGCAATCCGCATGAGCCGAAATACCCCCAAGACCAGGCACAGGAGAAACTTTCCATTGAATTTTCAGAACCGCTTCAAAAGAGGCACGGCGCTCGTCCTCGCGCTCGTGATGGTGGGCATTGCCTTTAACTACGCCCAGGCTAACGGCGCTTCCGTGCGCGAGTACACTTACAAGGTGCGTAACAAGAGTGGCAGCACCATCAAGGCGCTGATGGCCTCCGAAGACGGGAAGTCTTACGGCGAGTTCGACATCGGCAAGGGCATCCCCGCCGGCCAGACCGTCACGCTGGTCTGGGACAAATCGACGGACGAGGGGAACTGCGAGTGGTGGATCAAGGCGAAGTTCGCCGACGGCGGCGTCTCCCCGGCCGCGAAGTTCGACTTCTGCGAAGAAGACCTTGTCCTAGAGTTCGAGTAGCAGGGTTCAGGACACTTCCCGAAGAAGTGTCCTGCCGCCGGAACGCGGCACGATCAAACTGATGCCCGACGAGCACGCCGCCGCAGCGGGCACTCGTCGGGCATCGGTGCGTTTATCGAAAACCA
>DATHBT010000183.1:0-4600 GCA_035295985.1 Pyrinomonadaceae bacterium
GCAGCCAGAAGGCGTGTGGGCATGGTCGGTGGTCTCCTGAAGTTTCCGCGCCGCCCCTCCGAGAGAGCGGGCCTGTTTTTAACCAGAGGATAATTCAATACCGCCCGGCCGGCAACAGGCGCGCGGCGGTAGGGCGACTAAACTTGGACTGTGCTAAATTGTGCGAACTTTTGGGAGGAGAAAAGCGGTGGGGAGTGCGGATAGAGTTCGCGCTAATAATTCTGAGCTGGTATGAGGCCTCTAAAATCTAAGTCGTGGTTCACCCGCTTCGCGAAGTGGACGGCGCGCGAAACAGGCAGGCCGTCCACCTTCGCGGTGGCGGCCGGGGTCATCTTCGTGTGGGCGCTCACGGGCCCGCTGTTCGGGTTCAGCGATACGTGGCAGCTCGTCATTAACACCGGCACCACCATCGTGACGTTCCTCATGGTGTTCCTCATCCAGAACACACAAAACCGGGACTCCGAGGCCATACAGGTAAAGCTCGACGAGCTGATTCGCGCCGTCGCCGGGGCGCACAACGCGCTCCTGGATTTGGAGGAGTTGGAGGAGAAAGACCTCGACCGCATCCGCGCCGGTTACGAGAGGCTGGCGGAGCGCGCCAGGGCCGATTTAGAGCGAGGGAAGTTTGACACGGACGTGCCCGAAGTCGAACCCTAGAGGGCGGCCTAACAACGGCATGAACCCGATCCCCGACGCGCAGTCTGTTATGAATCTTGGGTACGGGCGCGGGTAATGCCGGCCGCTAGGCGGCCAGTGAGCGCCGGCATATGAACAATTGGTTTGAAGAAATCGGGGCGGGCTGCGAGCTGCCGGAGCGTGCCCTACGGGAGCTGATCGATTCGGGCTTCGTGGTTATTCCCGGCCCCGTGGCGGGCGAGCGGCTGCCGCAATTTGCACGGGCCTACGACTTAGCCGTCGCGGGCGCCGACCCCGCAGACGTATCGCACGGCAGTACCACCACGCGAGTCCACGGCCTCGTCAATCGCGGCCCCGAGTTCGACGAGTTGTACCTCTACCGCCCCGTCTTGGAGGCGTGCCGCCGCGTCATCGGCCAGCCCTTCAGGCTCGGTTCACTGCTTGCGAGAACCGTCCGGCCGCATTCACGGGCCCAGACCCTACACGCAGACTTCGGGGCGGACGCTGCCGGGTGGCCGATGCTCGGGTTCATCTTTATGGTGGACGATTTCCGAAGAGATAATGGGGCCACACGCTTTGTGCCGGGGTCCCACAGGTGGCCGACAGTTCCAAGCGAAGTCATGGAAGATGCGGCGTCAGACCGCGAACGCCAGGTCGTCGCGTGCGGCGCGGCGGGTTCTGTCATCCTGTACAACGGGTCCGTCTGGCACGGGCACACGGCGAATCAAAGCGCCGGGCCTCGGCGTTCGGTGCAGGGAGCCTTCGTCCGTCGTGATGTCGAGTCGTGGACGAGTCAGGCCGCGCGCATTCTTCCCCAAACGCGCGCCCGCATCGGCCCCCGCGCGGAATACCTGCTGGCCGTCTAACAACTCATTCAAACGGGCGCGCAATCAGCTCGGCTTTCGTCAAGGACTTCGGTGATCACAGCGGCTCGCTCGCGCCGGTTAATTCATGCGGCACGCTGGCCCACTGGGGGCGCGTGCTTAAAGACGGGAGATTAATATGTCATCAGGTAACGCCCCCCGCTCGCGCCGGGAGTTTCTCCAGGCCGCCTCGCTGCTGGCCGCCGTCGCAGCTTCCGCCAAGGCGCAGGCGAAGCCCAGGGGCGCGGGCTTCCCGTTCGTTGACGGGCTGTGTCTGGACATCCTCCAGAAGCCCGAAGACATACGCGCCTCCGGCCTGACCGCGCTGCTGTTCGACGTGTCGCAGGGCGAGACGGTGCCGGACTGCGACGGCGCGCCGAAGTGGCGGCGCACGTTCGCCGCCACCTCGCGCTCGGTCGCGGCGGCGCGCGAGAAGTTGGGGCAGACGCCCGGCGTTTTCCTCGCCACCGACGGCAGGCAGATCGGCGAGGCTTTCAGGGACGGTAAGACGGCCGTCTTCTTCCAGAGTCAGGGCGGCGGCGAGATCGTCGGCGAGGACTTGTCGCGCATCGGCGCGCTGCGCGATCTCGGACTGCGCGTCTTGCAGATCACGCACCACCACGACAACCCGCTCGGCGGCGGCGGGGTCGTGCGCAGCCCGCGCGGGCTGACCAAACTCGGCTTCGAGGCCGTCGAGCGGATGAACGCGCTCGGCGTCATCCCCGATCTGTCGCACGCCTCCGACCAGACCGGGGCCGACACCCTCAAGGCGAGCAAAAAGCCCGTCATCATTTCGCACGGCGCGGCACGCGCCATCGTCAACAACGCGCGCTGCACGCCCGACTCCGTGATCCGAGGCGTCGCCGATTCGGGCGGCGTCATGGGGATTTTTATGATGAGCTTCTGGCTGACGAACGACCCGGTTCCCACCGCCGAGTCGTATTTGAGGCAGATCAGGCACGTCATGAAAGTCGGCGGGGTTGACGCTGTCGGCGTCGCCAACGACTTTCCGCTGTCGGGTGAAGGGGGCTTGATAGCAGCCAAGGGCGACAACGCCGCGGCGGTTAAGAATTACCTGTATTGGTGGGATTCGATAGCCGGCCTGGGCGTGCTCGGTTTCGACAAGCGCCCGACCCACGTCGCGATCCCCGAATTGAACAACATCCGCCGCATCCACCTCATCCACGAGGCCCTGGAAAGGGGCGGCTTCAAGGCGGGGGAGATCGAGAAGATCATGGGCGGCAACTGGATTCGAGTTTTGACCGGGTGAGTCGCCGGAATCTTTCGGGGCGTTGGGCGCTCATGGTTCCTTAGGGTCTGTCGGCGGAGGTAAGAGGTGGACGCAAGGCGCGCAAGGAGGCTGGCTCTCATCCCGTGGCTCTCGCTACCGGCCGTCCTGGTTAGCCACGCGGCCCTGTGGGGGAAGATGCCTCCTGAGATCGCCGTGCACTTCACCCCTTCCGGGCGTCCCGTCACTTCCGTGAGCCGCGCGGGGTTCCTGCTATTCAGCGTCGCCGCGCTGCTCGCGGTGCTGGTCGTTTGCACCTGGAAGCTGCGGCGGCCGGGCGGCGCGGATTCCGCGCGGCTGCTGCTCCGCTACTACTTCACGGTCGCGGCGATGGTGCTCATCTATTTCGGAGTCCTCATCTACAATGCTTACGCCTAGCGGATGCCGCTTCGACGGTGCCGGCGGTTGCGTCGATGGCTCACCCGAACTCGATGAGACGATGGGAGGCGCTGCGCCGTCACGCCGGGCCGCCCGGCGTGACGCTGGCGCTCGTCGCAGTAAATCTGATCAGTTGGTTCGCGGTGTCCTGGGCGTACGGCCTGCCGCCGCACAGGCCGCATAACTCTTACCTGCTGCTCCGAGTCGGCGCGCTCGACGGAGACTTACTGCGGGCCGGGGGGTGGTGGCGAATCATCGCCTCCCAGTTCCTCCACGTCCATTTCCCGCACCTCCTGTTCAACATGGCCGCGCTGCTGTTGCTGGGGTCGCCGCTCGAGCGCGCATTCGGCCCGCTGCGCTTCGCCCTGCTGTACCTGGCCGGCGGCTCAATCGGCCAACTGGCCGGCGTCCTCGCCGCGCCCGCGCTCGTCAGCTCCGGCGCTTCGCAGGCGGTGATGGGGGTCGCGGGGGCGAGGGCGGTTCAGTTGATCAGGAGGCGCGGGGCCGGCCGCGCTTCGCTGATTATTCTCCTCGCGGTGACGGGCATCCAGCTAGGACTCGATCTGCTGGTGGCGCAGAAGATCAAGGCGGGGCACTGGGTCGGCCTTTGCGCGGGCGCTCTCCTGGGGTATCTGTTGGGCCGCACACCGGGACAGGCGCGGTAAACGTGTAATCACCGGCCTCAAACAACCCATCAGCTACGGTTATGGACGCAGACAACTTCGTCACCGTAAAACCTCTCGCCGGCATCGGGCGGCGGCTCGCCGCTTACGCGGTTGACGCGGTGCTGCTCTTCGTCGGCGTCGGCCTGCTGCTCGGCGGTATGCTGGGCTTCGTCCTCTCCCAGACGGCCGGCTTCGAGTGGACGCGCAGCGGCCTGCGGCTCTGGGCTTACGTCTTCGCGACCGCGTCGATTCCCATCTGGCTCTATTACGCCCTGCTTGAAAGCGGCGCGCGGCAGGCCACATTAGGGATGAGGCTGTTGGGGCTGCGCGTCACGGGCCTGGACGGCGGGCGCATCGGCTTCGGGCGTGCTTTGCTGCGGACGGCGGTCAAGCTCATCCCGTTCGAGATCAACCACGCGGTGCTGTTTCTACCCGCGCCCCTCTTCTATGAGACGGAGCCGGGTTTCCGCTACGGCTTCGTCGCCGTCAACACGCTGATGATCATCTATCTGGCGAGCGCCCTCCTGACCAGGCGCAGGCAGAGCATCCACGACTTGGTAGCGGGCACGTTGGTCGTGCGCGGCGGCTAGCACCGCCGACCGCCCGTGCGGCGCGCGGCGCGTTCGGCCGCGAAGGAGGCGGCGGAGACGAAAGAACTCGGCGCGGCCGGGCCGCGCGCGTTCCCCGAACCCGTGCCGAGCGTGACCGAGCACACCACGCGCACGTTCGAGCCTACTCACGCCGAGCGCGGCGCGGCGAAGCGTTAAGCC
>DATHBT010000184.1:0-7293 GCA_035295985.1 Pyrinomonadaceae bacterium
CCGCGGCCGGCAAGCCCGCGCCGGTGGTCGCCTCGCCCGTCGTGAACGCTTCGGCCGCGTCGCCCGCGGCGGCGATGACGGGCCTCGCGTCGCTCGCGCCGCAGGCAGAGCTGTACGTCGTTGCGGGGCAGGCGGAGATGCGCGTCGGCGCGCGGCAGCGCCTGATGGTCTTCGTCAAGACGCCGACGCCGCTCGCGCTCGCGGCGGCCACGTTGAAGTTCGATCCGAAGGTCATCGCCGTCCGCTCGGTCTCGAAGGGCAGCCTCTTCGCCGAGGGCGCGGCGCAGCCCTCGGTCACGCAGTCGGTCGATCAGTCAGGCTCGGTGCTCGCGCTCGTCGCGCCGCCCGCCGGCATCCCCATCGCGGGGATGGGCGTGCTGCTCTTCGTCGAGATCGAGGCGCTGAAGGCGGGCGAGACGGCCGTCGGGTTCGAGCCGGCGGGCCTCCACCTGATGTCCGCGGACGGCCGGAGCCTGCCCGCGCAAGGCTCGCAGATTCGGCTGGCGGTGAAGTAGTGAAAGGCAGAAGGCAGAAGGCAGAAGGCAGAAGGCAGCCAAGGCGGGGCGGGTTCCAGCCTGTCTTGACTGCCCACCGCCTTCCGCCTTCCGCCTTCCGCTCTTCCGGCGGCTGGACGCTCATCGAGCTGATCATCACGGTGACGGTGATGTCGGTGCTCGCGCTCGGCGCGATCCCGCTCGTCAAGACGGCCGTCAAGCGGCAGAAGGAGATGCAGCTCCGCGACTCGCTGCGGATGATGCGCGAGGCGATCAAGGAGTTCCGCCGCGACACCATCGGGATGCAGTGCACTGGCGGCCTGCCCGCCGCGCCGCCCGCCGCCGTGACGCCGCCCACACAGACGCAGCAGCAGCAACAGCAGCAACAGCAACAGCAACAGGCCGCGACGCTCGTCGATCCGCGCACGACCGTCGTCATCGCCGACTGCACGCTCTTCGGCGTGGACAACCCCGACCGCTACCCGCCCGATCTAGACACGCTCGTCAACGGCGTCAACGTGCTGCCGCGCACGCAGGCGGCCGAGCAGGTGACCGGATCGGTAACGGGCAACTTCCTCGACCGGCAGCAGGGCGGCGCGCTCGCCTTCAAGAAGAAGGTCTATCTGCGCGACATCCCCGTCGATCCGATGACGGGCCAGAAGGACTGGGTCGTGTGTTCGAGCTGGGAGGATCAGCGCGGCGACTCCTGCAACGGGACCGAGAACGTTTTCGACGTGCGCTCGCGCTCGCAGGAGACGGCGCTGAACGGGAGGGATAAGTACAGTGACTGGTAGGCCGATTGCGGATTCTCCGATTGCGGATTGCGGATTTCGGATTGCGGATTGGAAAACCAGTGCGCGTCTGCGTACGCCGCTCTTTTTAATCCGCAATCCGCAATCCGCAATCCGCAATTCCTCGCGGGGCTTCACGCTACTCGAACTGATGATCGTCATCTCGGTGATCATCGTCCTGGCGGTCATCGTGATGCCGCAGTACCTGCGCACAGTGCAGCACGCGCGCGAGGCGACTTTGCAAGACTCGCTGTTCCAGATGCGGAAGATGATCGACCAGTACGCGGCCGACAAGGCGCGGCTGCCGCAGTCGCTCGACGATCTCGTCTCGGCCGGTTACATCCGCGAAGTGCCAATCGATCCGATGACCGAGGCGCGCGACTGGAACGTCGAGATGGGCGAAGACCCGCTCTCGGCCGACGGCGGCTCCGGCGTCACAGACGTGCACAGCTCCTCTTCGGAAATAGGCTCCGACGGCAGACCCTACAACCAATGGTGAGCGGATTGCGGATTCCAGATCGCGGATTGCCGATTGAAGAATCAAAATCCTAATCCGCTTCCTGGTCCGCAATCCGCATTCCGCAATCCCGATGTCTTTCTTCAACAGACTGACCAGGCCGCTGTGGCCGGCTGCGGCGGTGGGCTTGGCGGGCGACGGCGCGTCGCTGGTCGCGCTCGACCGCAGGCGCGACGCGATAGTCGTGCGCCGCGCCGGCTACGTGCCGCTGCCCGCGGGGCTGCTGCGCCCCAACTTCGACGAGCAGAACGTCGCCGATCCGGCCGAGCTGGCGGATCACTTGCGCGGCCTCGCCATCGGCACGGGCCTCCAGAAGCGGCGGCGCTGGTCGGCCGCGCTCCCCGAAGCCGCCACGCGCACCGCCATCCTGACGCTCGAAGGCGGGGCGGCGTCGCGCGCCGAGGCCGAGGAGATGCTGCGCTGGAAGACGGAGCGCACCTTCGGCGCTTCGGCCGACGAGCTGCGCGTCTCGCGCCGCAAGCTCCCCGCGGACGCGCAGGGGCGCGCGCGCTACCTCGCCTCCGCAACGCGACTCTCCGTCCTCTCCGAGTACGAGTCGGCCTTCGCCGCTCTCGGCTGGCACGCCGGCCTCATCCTCCCGCGCCACCTGGGGGAGGGCTGGTGGCTCGCGCGCGCCGCCGGGGCGGAAGACTCGCTCCTCGTCAGCTCGCACGCTGAGGGCTTCACGGCGTCGCTCCTGCGCGGGGGGCAGTTCCTCTCGGTGCGCAGCGTCGCCTGCGAGGCCGAGGACGCGGCCGATGAACTCTACCGCTTCCTCCTCTTCTACCGCGACCGCCTGAACTCGCCCGACGACGTTGGCGGAGGCGCGCGCCTCGGCCGCGTCTTCGCCGCCGGCGACGGGCTGACGGAGCAGGAGACGGCCGCCATCATCGAGGAGACGCTGCAAACGCGCCCGCGCCCGCTGCGCCCCGAAGACGTGCGCCTCTCCCTCCCCTCCGCCGAACTCGACTTCGCGCAGATCGCCGCGCCCGCCGGCCTCGCGGCGTTGGCCTTCAACTAAAGAGGTCAGAGGTCAGAGGTCAGTTAAAGATGGGACTTTTCTGACCTCTGACCTCTGCCTTCTGAAACTTTCGCCCGCCCGCCCGCGTAAATTTTGGCGTGCCGACGACAATGAGCGCCCTGACAGCCACCCCCACGCTGAAGCAGGCGGCCGCCGCGCGCGCGGACGCGGAGTTGGTCGTGCGCGCCCTCAGGGGCCGCGACGACGGCTTCGAGGAGCTTGTGCGCCGCTACCAGCGCCCCATCGTCTCCTACGTTTATCGCATGACGGGCGACTACGACGCCGCGCTCGACCTCACCCAGGAAGTCTTCATCAAAGTCTATAACTCGCTCGCTCGCTACCGCCCCGAGTACAAGTTCTCCACTTGGATCTACCGCATCGCGCACAACGCGGCGGTCGATCACCTGCGCCGCCAGCCCTCGCGCACGCAGGGGCTGGACGCGACCGCCGCCGACGGCCAGTCCTACGAGCGCCCCGTCGCGAGCGACGCGCCGAGCCCCGAGCAACTGAGCGAGCGCGCGGAGCTGCGCGCCGAGATCGAGGACGTGATCCGGCAGCTCCCGGCGAGCTACCGCGAGCTGATCGAGCTGCGCCACGGGCACGATCTCTCCTACGACGAGATCGCGGAGGTCACGGGCCTCCCGCTCGGCACGGTCAAGAACCGCATCTTCCGCGCTCGCGAGGCGATGCGCCGGCCGCTGCTGGAGCGCGGCATCGGCGCGGACTGAAAGTTCAAATGGGCGAGACGGGCGACAGACTGACTGCGACCTCCGCGCAACACGCGTGCGTGTGGGCCGACGCGGTCGCCGTCTATCTCGACGGCGAGCTGACGGCCGGCGAGTCGTTCGTCTTCGAGTCGCACCTCGAAACGTGCGGCGCGTGCCCGGCCGCGCTCGCAGAGCAGCGCCGCCTGCTCGGCCTGCTCGACGCGGCCGTCACAGGCTCGCGCGAGGCGGTCGTGCTCCCCGAAGACTTCGCGCGCGTCGTGACCGCCCGCGCGCAGAGCGACATGACGCGGGTGCGCGGCGCGTCCGAGAAGCGCAGGGCCGCGCTGCTCGCCCTCGCGCTCGCCGCCGCGGCCTTCGCGCTCATCGGCGCGGGCGGCCGGGACGAGTTGTTCACCCCCGCGGCGGCCGTCGCGCGCGGCCTCGCCGCCGCGTTCGAGATGGCGCTCCACTCGGTCGCCGAACTGGCGGCCGGCGCGGCGCTGCTGCTTCGCGGGGCGGGCCGCTTCTTCACGCAGGCGCGGCCCGACGGCCCGACGCGCCTCGTCGCCCTCGCCGCGCTCGCCTGCGCCGTCCTCCTGCTGCTCCGCCTCATCACGAAATACCACCGCACCGTCCGCCCCGACTGAAACTCAATTCCCCCCGGCACGTACAACAGTCACACCCGGCGACGCGCAACGCGCCGGGCCGAATTTTGATCGTGGCCGCAGCAGCAGTAACGACGGGGCAGGGGATCGGGCACGTCGCCGCGCTCTTCGGGCGCGCGCCGCGCGCGGCCCTGCCGCGCGCACTCTGCCTCAGCCTCGCGCTGCTCGCCGCCGCGGTCGTCTCCGCGCACGGGCGGCAACAGTTGCCCGTCCCGGCCGAAACCCGAGCGCCCGCCCCGGCGCAGACGCAGTCACAAGCACTGCCGCAAGCGACGACGGCCCCCGCGCCGCCCCCGGCGACTGACGCGCGCGCGGTCGAGCCGGGCGCGCTCGTCGTCGAGGGCGAGAGCGCGCGCGACGTGTTCGGGATGGGGCGCACGGTGGTCGTGCGCGGGACTGTGCGCCACGGCGTGATGGCCTTCGGCGGCGACGTGATCGTGGAGGGGCGCGTCGAGGGCGACGTGGCCGCGCTCGGCGGCTCGGTCATCCAGCGCGAGGGATCGTGGATCGGCGGCGACGTGTGGGTCTTCGGCGGCACGTACCACCACGGCAAGAGCGCGCCGGGCCGCGACCCCGCGAGCGCGACCGTGATGTATTCCGGCTACGAGCAGGAGCTGCGCGAGATAGCGCGCGACCCGGCGAGCCTTCTCGCGCCCGGCTGGAGCGCGCGCGCACTCGGCCTGCACCTGCTCTCCGTGCTCGGCTGGTTCATCGTCTCGCTGGCGCTGACGGCCGCCGCGCCCGGCCCCGTCAGCCGCGCCGCGGCGCGCTTGCAGTTGACGAGCCTGCGCGTCGCTGTGATCGGCCTCGTCGCGTCGGTCGTGCTCGTCTTCGGCGTGCCCGTGGCGCTGCACCTGCTGCCGCCCGCGGTCGGCGCGTTCGTCGGCGCGCTCGCCATACTCTTCTTCGTCGTCGCCTACGTCTTCGGCCGCGTCGCGATCAACGCGGCGACGGGCCGCTGGCTGCAACGCCTCCTGCCCGGCGCTTGCTGCCGCTCCGAGTCGGCGGCGCTGCTTCTCGGCGCGGCCTTCTGGGCGCTCGTGCTCTCACTCCCTTACGTCTGGGCGCTGGCCGTCGCCGGCCTCGTCACGACGAGCCTCGGCCTCGCGCTCACCGCCCGCTACCGCCTCGGCTGGCGCAAGTGAAGAATTGCGGATTGCGGATTGAAGAATCTCAAACTCAGATTTCAAAACCCGAACCCCATGGCCGGAATCTTCGCCCTCTGCTAATCCGCAATCCGCAATCTCCCGCCTTCCCTCGCGCGCCCGTCTAAAACATAATGCCCTGATCTCCGATCCCGGAAGCAGACAAAGGGACGCGCCTTGCAGCCCCTCGAAGAACTGACGGACGACGCGCTCGTCTCTGCCGTGCGCGGCGGCGACGAGCGTGCCTTCGAGTTGCTGTTCGTGCGCCACCGCCTGCGCGTCGCGCGCGCGGCCAACCGCTTCTTCCCGGCGCGCGAGGCCGTCGAAGAGATCGTCCAGGAGACCTTCACCAAAGCCTACTTCGCGCTCGACGACTACGCCGGCCGCCACGCCGCCTCCTTCCCCGCCTGGCTCACGCAGATCGCCGTCAACTGCTGCTACGACGAGCTGCGCCGCCTGCGCCGCCGCCCCCGCCGCGCCGACGAGGACATCGGCGACGCGGAATCGGGCGCGCTCGGGGAAAAACTCGGCGCGGCCCTCGCATCGGGCGAGGACATCGAGTCCGACCTCGTCTCGCGCGACCTGGCCCGGAAACTACTCTCGCGCCTCGGCCCGGAGGATCGGCTCGTCCTCACGCTGCTCGACGCTGAAGGCCAGTCGGTCGCCGAAATAGCCGAGGCGACCGGCTGGTCGGTCTCGAAGGTGAAGGTGCGCGCACACCGCGCCCGCGCGCGCCTGCGCCGCGTACTCAAAAAGTTCCTGTGAGGCGGGAAAGCGGCGCACCCCGCGCGCATTTTTCGGGCGGCGCGCCGCAAATATTCGTAACCGGTTGCCGGGCCTGCCCGTCTCTCGTGTGTCGGCACTACCGGCGGCCCCGAGGTGAAGTAAAATGGCCCGAAACATACTCCCCCGAAATTTAGACGAACGGCTCGACCGCGCGGGCCGCGCCGTCGTCCGCTCGGCCGCGCGAGTCGGCGCGGAGGCGGAGGAGGCGGCAAACGCCCCGTTCCTCTACGCGCGCGTGCGCGCCAGGATTGAGGAGCGCCGGCGCGAGGCGGAGGCCGGAGCAAACTGGCTCGCGCTCTTACAGGTCGCGCGCCGCGCCGTCCCGACGATGGCCTTCGTGGCCGCGCTGGCCGCGGCGCTGCTCTTCTGGGCCGCCTCCTTCGGCGCGCGCCAGGACGGCGGGCGGGCGGGCGAGCGTTTCGCCTTCGTGAGCGACGAGGTCGTCTTCGGCTCTGACGCCGGAGTCGAGTCGGCCGTGCTGGCCGGCAGCGGGCAGTTGTCGCACGACGAGATTCTGAACATGGTGGTCAACCGCTCCGGGCGCGAGGGGGTGAGGCGATGAACGGCGCGGGCGGCCTGCGTTTGAAAATCTGGCTGGTGCTCGTCGCGGTATTCACCTTGGGCTGCGTGACGGGCGCGGCGCTCGACGGCCTCTACCGCTCGCGCGCGAACGGCCGAGCCGGGCGCGGCGGCGAAGAAGAGCGCGCACGCAAGGCCGAGGAACACTTCGAGCGCATGCGCCGCGAGCTGAATCTCACGGACGAGCAGGCGACGCGGGTGCGCGCCGTCCTCGACGAGACGCGCGAGGAGTACCGACGCCTGCGCGCCGAAGTCCGGCCGCGCTTTGACGAGCCGCGCCTGAAGGCGCGCGCGCGCATGCGCGAGCTGCTCACGCCCGAACAGCAGCAGAAGTTCGACGCGCTCGCCGCCGAGCGCGACGCGCAGCGTCGCGAGGAGCAGCAGCGCCGCGGCGAGAAGTGAGCCGACGAGCGCGCGGCGGCCGGAGAAACGTGCAACGAAACGCGGCCCGGCGGCGTTAAGCAACCGGACGACGCGCGTGCAATCGAGGGGCGGGCTGCATCAAAGACTGGCGCGGTACTGACCGACCGGCCGCGACACCGGAATCCGAAAGAGGGAAGCATGAGGAGAGTCCTGTTGACGACGGCG
>DATHBT010000185.1:0-5495 GCA_035295985.1 Pyrinomonadaceae bacterium
ATCGAGAATCAGATCGGGAAGTTGAAGCAGTTCCGCCGCGTGTTCTCGCGCTTCGATAAGTTGGCAAAGAACTACTTGAGTTTTATCTACTTCGCCAGCTCAGTCGTGTGGCTCAGGTAGTTATGTCAACACAACCTAGCGTCGAGCCGGCCGCCCCCCCAGCGTGTGCCGGGCGAAAGAGAAGCGGCCCACGCCCCTTCAACTACCGCTCAGCCGTGCTCCGTCCTGCCCTGTGGCACGGCGAATGCCATTTCACGGCGGGCGGCGTGTTGCGGCGTACACTTTCCACGCACGCCGGGCGAGGAAAATCTCTCCCTTCAGGGTTAAAAAGCTGTGGCGCACCGTTTCGCGCCGCGAGGATGGAAGGAGAACGACAGGATGAAAAATATGCTACGGGGTGCGGCAATCTTACTCGCGCTCACGCTCGCGCCCGTCCTGACGGCGAGCGCGCAGGGCACCAAGGGGCGCGGCCACGGGCGCGGGGGCGGCAGAGTCCGCGACGACATCACGACCGTGCACACAACCCGGCGCAACACGACGCCGCGCACGCCGCGCCGCGTCCGCCGCGGTCGCAACACGACGCCGGGCGTCCGCCGCGGCCCCATCGCCTCGACGGCCACCATCACGACGCCGCGCAGGACGAGAACGAGGGCCGGCGCGGCCGTCGCACTCGAACGCGGCAGCGGCCACGGCCGCATTCACGCCCGCGGCCGTAGGCACTGACGGCCCGCGGTACGCCGAGCGGAAGATAAAAAGCGGGAGGGTCTTTGAGCGCCCTCCCGCTTTTTATCTTCTTCCGAATTGTCGTCTTATGAGATCGAAACGAGCGCCGGCAGCGACTCGCCTTCCGGGTCGGCGTGGCCGACGGCCGAGTCGAGTTCGGCCTCGAACTCGGCGCGCGAGACGGGTGCGAGCCGTTTGAAGTCGTAGAGTCTGGGATCGAGCAGGTGCGAAGGTATGGCGTTGCCGAGCGCGGTCAGCATCGAGGCGCGGACGTTGGGGATTTCGCGTTCGAGTTCCGTGACGAGGCGCTTGACGCGCGCGCGCTTGAGGTTCGCCTGCGAGCCGCAGAGGTCGCAGGGGATCAGGGGGAACTGCTTCTCGGCGGCGTAGGCCGCGATGTCCGACTCGCGGCAGTAGGCGAGCGGGCGGATCACCGTGTTGCGGCCGTCGTCCGATCTTAGAATCGGCGGCATCGCCTTGAGCGTGCCGACGAAGAGGAAGTTGAGGAGGAAGGTCGAGGAGATGTCGTCCGAGTGGTGGCCGAGCGCGATCTTGGTGCAGCCCTCCTCCTGCGCGATCTGGTAGATGATGCCGCGCCGCAGCCGCGAGCAGACCGAGCAGTAGGTCTTGCCCTCGGGCACGAGCCGTTTGACGACCGAGTAGGTGTCGCGTTGGGCTACGCGGAAGGGCACGCCGAGCGAGGTCAGGTAGTCGGGCAGGACGTGGGCCGGGAAGCCGGGCTGCTTCTGATCGAGGTTGAAGGCGAGCAGGTCGAAGCGGACGGGCGCGCGCTTTTGAACGTCGAGCAGCAGGTCGAGCATCGTGTAGCTGTCCTTGCCGCCGGAGAGGCAGACCATTATGCGGTCGCCCTCCTCGATCATCGAGAAGTCTCTAATCGCCTCGCCCATCTGGCGCAGCAGCTTCGTCTTCAACTTGCTCTCGACAAACATCTCTTAACCAGTCGAACCCCTTTTCCGTAATCTTACCGGCCCGGCCTCTTCATTAAACTTTCCAGCCGCTCGACCGCGTCCTTCGACCCCTTGAGTCCGAGGCCCGTGCGCTCGCGCACCAGCTTGATGGCCTCGATCTTCTTCCCGGCCGTGAGCAGGCGTTCGAGTTCGCGCCCCAGTTGCAGGTTGACGCTGCCGGGCGCGACGCGCTGCCCGCCCGGAGCGGCCGGCGCGTCGGGCACGAGCGGCGAATGTTGCACGATCATCCTGCCGTCGCGCTGCCCCCGCCGGCGCGCGGCGACTACCAGCCCCAGCACGAAGGCGGCCAGGCCGACCAGCCCGACGATGAGGATGAATTTAAAGTCCACGCCGCCACCGCCCGTCACAGTTTTAAGCCACGCGGGGCGGCCGTGCAAGCGCGCCCGCCGCCGCAACCTGATCGCAAAGAACTCCTAACGCGACCGCAACCCGCGCGCGCGGCCCGGGCTGTATAGTCTCTTCAACATTCCTTCTGAGGAATAACCGGGAAGGCGGTCGGCCATGGGGGGGCCGGCCGCCCTCTTCGTTTTTAGGAGCGGAGCGCGGCCGGCAGCCCCGCCGCGGGAGTTGATTAGGCTTCCGCGCATCGAGGAAAATTTTGATCGGGGTGCTCTCACTTTGCTAGTGTCCTGATTTCGAGTTGCTTATTTGCCGAGGCCGCTTAGACAGCGGGCACGAAGATCGAGCAACACAGATTTAGGACACTAATTTTCACCTCTCCCCGGCATCGAACGAGTAACTTGAGACGAGATCGAGCATAAGTTCGGGAGGAGTAAGATGAGTCACACACGAATGCAAAAATTGGCGGGCCTCGCGCTAGCCTGCTTGTTCGTCGTCGGCGCGCAGACACTGGCCGCGGCGCAGGGGCGCGGGCGCGGCGGCGGTAATCCCAACGCGGGCAACCCCGGCGCGGGAAATCCGGGCCGCGGCGGCAACCCCGGCAGCATCGGCCGCCCCGAAGGCGTCGGCGTTGATCGTGGCATCGGCACTTCGTCTGACAGGTCGGGCGGGCGGGCGGACAGGGGGCGCGCGACGGCCTCGGAGAGATCGAACGGCCGCTCGGACGCGGGGCTTGAGCGCGCGCGTCTTATGCGCGAGAACGGCCGGCGGGCCGACGAGGAGCTGCGCGAGCGCCCCGGCGTCGCCGAGCACCTAGGCACGCCGCCGGGCCGCCTGCGCGATGAGTACGAGTCGGCGCTCGCCACGAACCCCGATCTGAAGTTCGGGCAGTTCGTCGCCGCGAACGTGCTGGCGCGGAATCTGGGCAGCCGCAATCCGGCGATCACGACCGACGCGCTCCTCGCCGGCCTGCGCAGCGGCGACAGCATCGGGCGCACGCTCCAGAACCTCGGCCTCAGCTCGCGCGAGGCGAAGGACGCGGAGCGGCAGGCCAAGCGCGAGGTCGAGCAGGCCAGGCGTCGTCGATCCTGAAGTCGCTGCCGGTCGCGTGACATGCCTCAATGTGAGAAAGGGCGGACTCAATCTTGAGTCCGCCCTTTCGTTTTCGCGTCGCGCCCGTTCCCACGTCGCGCCGGGCACGCCTGCTTCACCCGTTACTTTTCACCGGCGGTCAGGTTCTCGCGGAAGAAGCTGATCATGCGCCGCCAGGTGTCGGCCGCGGCCTCCGCGTCATAGACCTCGGGGCGCGTGTCGTTGAAGAAGGCGTGGTCAGTGCCGGGGTAGATGTGAAACTCCGCACGCTTGCCGAGCGACTTGAGTTTCGCCTCAAGCTCTCGCGCGGCCAGCGGCGGGACGAACTGATCCAGTTCGGCGTAGAAGCCGAGGACGGGCGCGCGCAGGTTTTCTAGCGGCGGGTTGACCTTCGGGTGGATGCCGTAGAAGACGACGCACGCGCCGACCTGCTCGTTCACCGCAGCGGCGTAGAGCGAGAGCACGCCGCCCATGCAGAAGCCGACCGTGCCGACTTTTGGTGAGTTGACGGCCGGGTGCGTGAGCAGGAACTGGATCGCGCCGCGCAGGTCGCGCTCGGCGCGGTCGATGTCGAGGGCCATCATCAGCTTGCCGGCCTCGTCGGGCGAGGCGGTCTTCTCGCCGTGGTAGAGGTCTGGCGCGAGCGCGACGTACCCCTCGCCCGCCAGCCGGTCGGCCACCGACTCGATGTGCGGAACCAGCCCCCACCACTCCTGTATCACGACGACGCCCGGCCCCGCGCCGCCCTCCGGCACTGACAGGTAGCCGCGTGCCGTCCCGCCGTTGCTCTCGAACTCGACAGTCTCGCCCGGCATAAAATCTCGTCCTCCGCCTTCCTGATTCGGTCTGGGTCGTCGAACGCGCGTATCATAAATCGTGAGCCGCGAATCGTAAATCGCGGACGGAGGGGGCGGCCTTACTCCCGCCCGCGATCCGCGATTCGCGGCCTTTTCCTCTTGTCACCCGCCGCCGTTCGGGCTTATCATCGCCGCCGTGTAGAGCCGGCCGAACCCGGCGGCGTCCCGCCGCCCGAAGGGCAGACGTTCCAGCCTCTACTAAAGCGACCACCTTTTTCATTTCACGGCCGACCGCAGCGCGCGCCGCGCGCCCTTGCGTCCGGCATCGCCGTCGTCAGACGAACACTTTCACAGGCGTCCGAAGTTTTGCGAGCG
The DNA here is from genome assembly GCA_035295985.1 of Pyrinomonadaceae bacterium. GTDB lineage: Bacteria > Acidobacteriota > Blastocatellia > Pyrinomonadales > Pyrinomonadaceae > JAIVGV01. Next base: position 4,316 of record DATHBT010000185.1, read on the forward strand.
CCGGGCGCGTGTCTGGATTTTTCCCAAAGCGGAGGGTAATTCGAGATGTTCAGACCGGGTAAACCGAAGGAGCAGGCGGGCGAGCCAGAGCCGTCGCAGCCGCAGCCGCCGCCGCAGCCCCACGCGGGCGCGGCGCAGAACGAGGACACGCAGCAGCGCTACCGCGCGGGCGAATCAACTTCTACGACAGGAGTGCGAGGCAGCATGAACGACGGACAACCGAACACCACCAAGGCCTACACGGAATCTGACGCGCTCGCGCGCGACATCAAGGAGGGCAACCTCTCCGGCTTCGTCGGCAACGGCACGACCCTGACGGGCGAGGCCAACTTCAAGGGGATGCTGCGCGTGGACGGGACGCTCTCGGGCCGCGTCTCCTCGCAGGACGGCACGCTCATCGTCTCGACGGGCGGGCAGGTTGACGCCAACATCGAGGTCTCGGTCGCGCAGATTTACGGCACGGTCAACGGCGACGTGACGGCCACGAAGCGGATCGAGCTGGGCCGCGTCGCCAAGGTGACGGGCAACATCCAAGCCCCCGCGCTCGTCATCGAGCAGGGCGCGATCTTCGAGGGCAGTTGCCGCATGCAACAGCAGCGCGAGGCGCAGGCCAAGGAAGAGGCCCGCGCGTCTGCCGCCCCCTCCGCCAACGGCAAGTCGGACGCGGCCAAGCCGTCTTCCGCCGACGCGACTTCCGCGACCGCCTCTGCGCCGGCAGCGTCGCCGGCTTCGTCCTCGTCTTCGTCGTCTTCTTCGACCCCGTCCTCAACGCCCGCCTCTTCGGGCGCGGCGGGCGGCGGCTCGCAGAAGCCCTCGACCATCGTCACTTAAAAACTTGGCGACGCCGCAGATGAGAAGGCGGGGCGCGACTCGAAAGGTCGCGCCCCGCCTCCGTCTTTTAAGTCTCGCGCCGCGGGTCGAGCTTAAAAACCGCCCGCCGCGCGGCGCGCCTTAGCGCATCGGCCGCCAGTCGCCCGACTGGATGAAGGCCGCCCAGTAGAACGGGTGGCTGCGGTTGCCGGCCTTGTCGGCGAGCGCGCCGGCGATGCCGCGCCGCGCCGCGCCCGCCTCCTCGCGCTTCGCGCCCGTCAGCATTTCGAGCTGTACGCGGCGCAGCGCCTCGCCTCGCCCCTCGCCCGCCTGCAAGCGCCTGTAGTATTCGACCATCAGATCGCGCGTC
>DATHBT010000186.1:0-11018 GCA_035295985.1 Pyrinomonadaceae bacterium
CTTCAACACCGACCCCGCCAGCCCGTCGGCCGGGTGCGACCGCCTGATCGTCTCGCAGTCGTTCTTCCAGTCGCCGGAGTTCCAGCTCAAGGGCCTCTACGCCTTCCTCTTCTACCGCGTCGCCTTCGACCGCAGGCCCGAGTACGCCGAGATCGTCTCGGACATGAGGTCGGTGACGGGGCAGACGCCCGAAGAGGTCTTCGCCAAGCGCGCGCGGCTCGCAGAAACCTTCACGCAGCGCCCCGAGTTCAAGTCGCGCTACGACGGCCTGAACAATCGGCAGTACGTCGAGGCGCTTCTAGGCCGCTACGGACTCTCGCTGATCAACACGCCCGACCCGGCCAGCCCGGACACGGGCCAGCAGCGCCCGCTGGCGCAGGCCGACCTCGTCCGCTGGCTCGACGACGGGACACTCACGCGGGCACAGGTCTTACGCGCCCTGGTGCAGTCGTCTGAGGTTGACTCTGCGGAGTACCTCGGCGCGTTCGTCGCTATGCAGTACTACGGCTACCTGCGCAGGTCGCCTGAGCAGTCGGGCTACGACGCGTGGCTGCGCGTGATTAGGCAGGATCCGAACAACATCCGGATCATGGTCGATGGATTCATGAACTCCGTCGAGTACAGGCTCAGGTTCGGCCGGCAGTGAGTCGCCGAGAGTCGCGCCCGGAAGCGGCTAACTGGCGCTGACGTACTTGTTCTTGACGCGTATATCGCGCCCGCTGAACGGGCCGGTCTCGAACGCGTGTACCTCGACCTCGACGCCCTCGCGCGGGAACATCCGCGCCACCTCGCGGAAATCCTGGTTGAAGCGCGCCAGCCCTTCGTAGAAGGCGTCGCGCAAGCTCTCCCCGCCCGGCAACTCCCCTTCAAAGCCTTTGACCGTTTCGAGCCTCACCTTGAGCCGGCGGTTCACACGCTCGTCCTCGTAGCTCGTCAACTGGAACGAGTTGACGTGCTGCGCCAGGAGCGGGTGCGCGTGGACGACCTCCTCCACGTCCGACGGATAGACCTTCGCGCCGTAGAACGGGACGGTCAGATCGCTGCGGCCGTAAACGTACAGGACGGGGAAGCGGCTGCGGCGCGCGGCTAAGTCTGAGACGTTGACGCCGCGCGCGGCCAACCGCTCTTCGAGCTGCCGGTAGGTGAGCGTGCCGCCCAGGTCGTGCAGGTTGTAGCGAATCTTCGGGGCCGCGCCCGTCTGCCGGCCGATGGTGAAGAGCAGCTCGCCGTCCTCGTTGGTCTCCACCACGTAATCGAGCGCGTTATACTGGAAGATCATCGGCGGCGTCTCGCGCCCGAAGAGCGCCTTCGAGAGCTCCCGATCCCGCATGCACAGGCCGCGCAGCGCGACGGTCAGCTCGGTCTCGACGCCGATGTTGATTTCCAGATCGGACGCGCCGTAAGACGAGATGACGGTGCGGAAGTGTTTGAGCAGGTGCGCACGCATCGCCTCAGACATGCCCTCGCCGCCGACCACCAAGTCCATCCGGTAGCGCGACAGGTCGAGCCGCGTCGAGTCCACGAAAGACTTGACGAAGGGCGGGTAGCCGAACAGGAGGTAGCGGTAGTTGGGGCCGAACAGCTCCAACGTGTTTTCGAGCTTCTTCTGGTCGGGGCCGATTGACTTAAGTATCCCGACGTCAACGAGCGACATCGAGACGTTCATGCCCGTGGCCCACGGGCCGAGCGCGAAGCAGTTGAGCAGGATGCAGCCCGCGTCGCCGTAGATCAGCTCGTAGTTGAGCTGTAGGATGCGGCGCACGTCGGCGCGCTCGTCGGCGCTGCGAACCCAGTTGTTCGGCACGCCCGAAGAGCCTGACGACTCGTCGATCACGACGCCCGCCACCGGAATCCGCCCGCCGTAGCAGCGCTCCTCTATGCTGTACCGCTTGACGTAGTTCTCCTTCGTCGTGACCGGCAGCGACGGGAGCCGCCAGCCGCCGCCGTTCGACGCGTAGCCGCTCCGTGCGAGGAAGTCGCGGTAGGCGGGACAGCTCTCCTTCGCCTTCAGATAGACGGCCTGAGCGCGCAGCCGCCCGATCCAGGCGAGCACGGGTTGGAGCGCGCCCAGGTTCATCATCATGTACATGCGGCTGTCGCGGCTCATCACGCGGCGGACGAGCCAGAGCGCCCACAGCGTAGCGCCTATCGAGAGACGTTTAAGCAAGCAGCACCTCCTCGACCGCGCGGCGGTGGCTCCGCGGCGGCGCGGCGGAAAAACCGATCTTGAAGATCAGCCAGATGCCCGGCACGTTCAACTCACGCTCGCACCAGTCGGCCGCCGGCTTGTTGGTGACGAGGTTGCCGTAAGGGTGTATGTAGAGGCCGTACCTGGCGGTCTCAAGCCAGAAGCGCAGGAGGAAGCGGCCGGTCTCGAAAGCCTCGTCGGGCTGCCAGAACGGCCCGGCCAGGACGGCGACGGTCGGCACGCGGCCGAGCTGACGGCGGTAGAGGCGGCGGAAGAGACGATTGACGAGCGGCGCGAGCAGCAGCCGTGGGAAGCGGGCCGCCAGCCAGAATGACGTGCGCGAGCTGTTCATGCAGCGGTAGTCGAGGCCGTCGCGCGTGCGCCGAGCCTGCCGCGAGGTGAAGCGGAACCACTCCACGATCTCGTCGTGGTAGCCGGGCGCGTTCAAGTCCTCGAAGAGCGCGTCGGTGTTGCGGGAGAGCACGCGCTCGACCGTCTCATGATCGGCGAACTGCTCGTAACGCTGCCCCCACGAGTGTGACAGTTCCGAGAGTGCGCGGGCTGCCTCTTCGGGGACGGGGTCGGGCGTCAGGCTCACGCGCGAGGTCTGGCGCTTGGTGAAGAGTTCATCCGGGTAGTCGCTCCGCACAGAGGCGTCCGGCTCAAGGGTCAGCCGCGCGAAGGGCATCAGGTCGTCGCGCTCCGCCTCGATGTGTTCCGGCGTGTACTCGGACGGGCTGCGGTGCAGCCGGTAAGTGAGCGCGTAAGACCTGTTGGCCGCGGCGACGGTCAGCGCCTCGATGAAGAGGCCCATCGTCAGGATGATGAAGCTGCCGGTCGGGTCTTCCTTCGGGAGCGTGCGCCGCCGCTCGATGTAGAGGTCGGCCTCGCGGTCTGACAGGACGCGCACGCGCCACGGCTGGACGTTGTGCGGCGAAGGCGACAGGACGGCCGTTTCCAGAATCTCTTTCCAGACGCTCATGGCTGTGGCTTGACGGGGCGGGACGGTCGCGAGGTGTGGGCGCGGCAAAGAAGGGCGGGCGCGGGATGTGGTTCGCCCGGCTAAGAAAATATATCACACACCCCGGCCCGCCGCGCCAGAGGTTTATTGCCGGCAGTCGGGCCGCGACGGGTCATACGTCGGTTGTAATGTGCGGCAAGTCACGCCGCTGTGCGCGGAGAAGATCGCGGCTTTGACTAGGCGACGAGCGTCGTGCGATGCCGCGAAGGGGTTACGAGGCGGCGCGCTCGTCGAGCGGGCTGAAGACGGGGATGAGCGCAATGGGGGCGCGACCCGCGTCGCCTGACGAGCGGGCCGCGCCGGCGGAGGCACCTGCGAGCTTGAACCAGTCGAGGACGAAGTCGCTCGCGTTGAGGCCGAGCGCGTCGAGCGTGAAGAGCTGCCGCGACAGCTCGCGCCGGAGCGTCGTCTCGAAGGCGCGCTCGATCTCCGCGCGCGCGGAGGCCGTGCCCTCGACGAGCGTGATGCCTAAGTCGCGGCCGTCGCGCGCGCGCCGCCAGGCGAACTCGTAGAGGCGCAGCCGGCCCTCTTCTTCGACCGCGCCGGTCGTGACGACGACGAGGTGCGCCGTCTCAGTCTCGGCGACCGTCTCGGCCACGCGGCGGGCGAAGGCGGGGGTGAGATCGCCGTCCCGCGCGGCGAAGAGGAACGAGTTGCCGCAGACGTTTGCTGCCGTGTACGACTCGCCGTGCGCGCCGGCCGGCCCCGTCGCGATCTCGCTCTCCGGCACGCCGAGCGAGCGGACGATCTTATAGACGCGGTTGGCTAGCCACCCGCCGTTCTCAAGGAGCGCGACGGCGAGGCGCGTCGGGTTGATGGTCTCCTCGACCACCTCGTCCGAGACGGGCGCGGCGCACAGACTGCACTTGGCCTTGCTGATCGTGATGGCGGCGAGCGAGTCGGGCGACGGCAGATCGAAGAGCGCGTGGCCCGACTTGCGGCAGCTCACGCGCACCTCTCGTTCGAGAAGCCCCGCTTCGAGCATCTCCTCGACGGGCACGACGCCCCCGCCCGCCTCCGCGAAGAGACGCCGCGGCGAGTAGCCCTCGCGCCGAAGCTCCTGCACGCGGCGCAGGAACGAGCGCACCGACTGCTCCTCCAACAGCTCTGAGGCGCGCAACAAGCCGCGCGCCCCGCCCCTGACTCTGGCCGCGACGGCGAAGTCCGTCGGCTGCGCGGCGACGAAGCGCGCGAGCGCGTGTGCGGAGTTGCGCGCGCGCGGCTGCCAGCGCGGCGTCTCGCGGGCCGCGCTTTCAGTCTCAACCCCTCCTTCGGCCCCGCCTTCAACCCTTGCTTCCCCTTCGCCGCCGCCCGCGGCTTCGCCGACTGCTTCGGCCTTCGTCCCGCGCGCCCCTTCTTCGGCAATGTCGGGCAGCGCGTCGCCGACTTCGCGACAAAACCGTTCGAGACGCGCGAGCGGCTCGGCGGTGGCGACGCTGTAAACGATCCCCGCGCTCAACCCTCCGCCAGCCGCCCGGCCGAAGACGACGAAGAGGACGCAGTCCTTCGCGCAGAATAGTTCGCCCGTCGTGTAGGCCGCGCCTTCGGGCACGGCCCGCGCGGAGGTCAGGCGTTCAAGCTCGGCCGCCGGATCGGTGAGTGTTGAAGCGTCAGGAAACTTCGAGGCGTCGAGGTCGGCGGTGAGGAGTTGGAAGAGGCGTCGGCGCGCGGTGCGGGCGAGCGGGGCGTGGCCGCGCGCGGCGAGCGCGTCGAGCAGGCGGAGGCGCGCGGCCTCGTCGAGCGGGCGAGACAGACTGTTGCTCTGGATGAACAGCATCAATTGAACGGCCGTCTCGAACCCGTCGCCTTTCGGCCCGCGCGCCGCCGCGTCAGGGCTTGACGCGGAGCTGCAACCTTTCGGCCCCGGTAAAGTTCTCGGGGTAGCGGCGCTGGCGCGCCATCCTGAGCGCGAGCGACTCGTAGTCGGCCGCGCCGGGCCGCGGGTTGAGCACGCGCGCCGAAGTGACCTGCCCGTTCCGCACCTCCATCAGCACCTGCACGACGTGCCCGGCCGGCACGCCGTCGCCGCCCGCCTGACGTTCGACCGCCCTCGTCGCCGCGGACTGCCTCGGCGGCTGACTCTGCCGCGCCGCGGCCTCGGCCCTTCTCGCCGCGCCCGGAGGTTGCTGCGCGGCGGCGCGCTCGCGGTTCGGCGCTTCGGGCGTCGCCTGTTCTTTAGTCGCGCCTGAGTCGGCGGTCGCCGCCTGCGCGGCCCCGCTTTGCTGCGGCGCGGCTGCGTTCGTCGCTTCGGGCTTCGCCGCTTCCGGCTTTACGCTCTGCGCCGTCGCGAGGACGGCGGACGCCGCCTGATCTTTCGGGGGGAAGTAGTAGATGACTTGCAGGAGCGTGCCGACGACGAGCGCGCCGAGGAAGCTGATGACGGCCGCGTAGATCAGGCGCTCGCGCGAGAAGCGGCGCGAGGCCGTCGTGATGGCCGCCTCGACCGCCGTCAGGCGCTCTTCGAGCGGCGCGATCAGCTCGGCCGCGACCGGCCCCAGTTGTAGCGGCTCGGGGCGCGCGGGGAAGGGAATCGTCGTCGGACGCGGCCGGCCCTCGGCGTTGATCTCCGGCACGCCCGCGCGCCGCTCGGCCTCGATGAGATCGCCGATGAACTGCTGCTGCTGCCGGTCGATGCTGCGCTCGGGCGGGCGCACGAGCGGGTTGAAGTTGAACGACGCGCCGCGCATCGAGACGGCCGCGTGGAGAGCTTCGAGTCCGCGCAGGCTGCCGAACTGCGCGTCAACGATCTGGCCGTCCTCGAAGAAGAAGGAGGCGGGGCCGTCCGGGTACTCGATCTGTAGCCGGCCGGTCTTGCGCTGCGCGCGCAGCGTCCTGACGAGATCGGGCAGGGGACGGTCGTCTAAGTGGCCCGTGAGAACGACGAAGTGCGTGCGCTCGAAGTTTTCCAATTTCCGTTCACCCGCGAGATGAGAACGACCGTGGCCGCGAGCCGTCCGGCTCACGGCAGGTAGTCGAAGTCGTAGTTGATGACGCCCCTGGCGCGCACGGGGCGGCCTGAGACGTAGAAGGGGAGGAACGCCGAGAGCCGCGCGGCGCGCTCGGCCGCGTCGCGCAGCGCCGGCGGGCCGTTCTGCGCCTGCGCGCCGACAACGCGCCCCGTGATGTCGAGCGTGACCTCGACCGCCACGGTGTAGGGCTGTTCGAGCCGCCTGCTGCCGACGGGGTAGGCCGGCCGCGGCAACCACGTCGCGCGCGCGTTCAGGACGCCCACTTCCAGAAACTCGCCGCCCGCCGGCGCGTTTGTCGAGAGCGGCTTGCGGGCGTTCACCGCCGCGGGCGCTCCGGCAGGCCCGGCAGCCCTGGCGAGTTCCTGCGCCCCCGCACGCTCGCCCACCTTCTCGCCGGCCGCGACGGGCGCGGCACTCGCGCCGTTCCGATTTTGGGTCGCGGCAGTCCGCGGCGCGCCCGCGGCGGAATCGTCAACCGCGTAGTAGGTGATGCTGCGCCGCGTGATCTCGAACGGCTCGTACCCCGCCCGGCCCCGGTTCGAGACCGCGACGGAAGCCGTCATCCTCGTCCAGTTGCCGTGCTCGTCAAACTCGTACTCGTAGGTCGTGCGGCTCAAGACCGCCCCGGCGCGGTCGCGCACCACCGTCTCGACGACGTTGCCGCGCCCGTCGTAGCGGTGCGACTCATCGCCCGCGTGGCCGCCGACGACCGGGTAGGTCTCGTTCTCCACGCGACGGCCGCGCTCGTCGTAGAGCGTGCGCTCCAGCAGCGAGGCCGGCCCCTCAAGCGTCCGGCCCTGCCGCACATCGACTTTGATGACTTCCGTCTCCACGCGGCGGACGGGGCCGCGCAGGCCGTCGGTCTCCCGCGTGCCGTCGAGTATGACGAGGGGGGCGCGGCGCGCGGCTTCGGCGCTGGTGTGGAGGACTTGCGCCCCGGCCGGGGCGCAGGCGGCGGCCAGCAGCAGGGCGCAGGTTAAGGGGGTGAGCTTTGACATTCGGCGATCCACGGCGGGGGCTTCCGGCACGGGCCTCGCGGCCCAGAAAGTTCGCGCGGACTGTACCACTTTACGCCCCGCTCATCAACTATATCTTGTGCGCCCGCCCGCCCAACCTACAAGATGGGCGAAGTGGGTGACGCGACGGCGGGCGAGGCCCGACGGGCGGCGCGGCCCTGAGCAAGTCTTCGCCGAATGCCGCTTGTCACCTCACCCGCCGCCGTGCATAATCCACCGACCCCTGACGAAACCACTTGAGCTTCAGACGCGATCCCGCCCGAACCCTTTCGCCGTAATCCCGGACGGAGCCGAAAACTTATGAGGAGCCTTGCCCTGATGAAAACGACCGAAACACTCTCGCTCGCCGCCGCGCTGCTGTTGCTGTCCGGCTGTTCCCACGCCGGACAGGAGAGGCCGCAGGCTGCCGCGCCCTCTGCCACACAACAGAACTCGGCGTCCGCCGCGCAGCAGAACCCGCAAGCCCCGGCACAGCCGTCGCCCACGGCTGCGCGGCCGACCACCCCGCCCGAAGCCTTCGTGAGCAACATCTACAAGGAGCACGACGCCGACCGCAGCCCCTTCTTCCAGACGGAAGACCGCGCGCGCGTGGACAGGTACTTCGACAAGGCCCTGGCCGATCTCATCTGGAAGGACGCGGTCGAGTCGAAGGGCGAGGTGGGCGCGCTCGGGGCCGACCCGCTCTACAACGCGCAGGACACGGAGATCAAAAATTTCTCCACCCGCACCGTCAAGCAGGAGGACGGCAAGGCCGAGGTCGCGGCCACGTTCGATAACTTCGGCCAGAAGCAGCGGATAGTTTACCGCCTCGTCTCGGTCGGGGCGGACTGGAAGATCGCCGAGATCGACTACGGCGGCGGGACGACCCTGTCGAAGATGCTCAAGCAGTAATTCGCCCGAGTCTGGCGGAAGGGAATAAGGAGTGGTGACTTGAAACGAAGGATGACTATCTTGACCGCGATTCTTCTGCTGAGCACGTTCGCGTGTCCAGCGCCCGCGACGATCCGGGCCGCCTCGGTGCGACGTGTGAACGCACACGCGGCGCAGGACGCACCAATCGTCGGCAACTACCGCGAGGCTTCGGCGAGCGACCCGGCCGTCCTGGCCGCGGCGAGGTTCGCCGTGCGGGCCGAGGGGCGCAGGCGCGGGGCGCGTCTCACGCTCGTCTCGGTCGAGCGCGCGGAGACGCAGGTGGTGGCGGGCACGAACTACAGGCTCCGGCTGAAAGTACGCGCGGCCGGCAGGGTCGAGAGCGCCCAGGCGGTGGTCTATGAAAACCTCCGGCGCGTCTATTCGCTCACGAGCTGGGGGGCAACGCGGGGCGAGCTGCCGTCGGGCGCGCGTGAGGTGAAGGTCTATCTCGTGGCGCTCGAAGACGACGGCAAGGCGGGGCGAAGGATCGGGTGCGGCGACAGCCTCGTGCCCGTCACGCGGACGGTCAACGCGCAGGGCGGCGCCGTCCTCAAAGCCGCGCTCGAAGAGTTGCTCGCCGTGCCTCACGAGTACGACGGGCGGCTGAGGAACTTCTGGCGGGGCGACAACCTGCGCGTCGGCGGCGTCTCGCTGAGGAACGGGCTGGCGACGGTGCGCATCACGGGCGAGGGGCCGTTCATCGCGGGCGTGTGCGACGCGCCGCGCATCACGGAGCAGATCAGGGCGACGGCCCGGCAATTCCCCGGCGTCAGGCGCGTGGCGGTCTTCGTCAACGGCCGCACGCTCGAAAGCGCGCTACGCTAAACCAGGTAGCCTACGATCAAGGAGCGCGCCCGACGGCTCAGGTTATGGCTTGAGCCGTCGGGCGCGCGTCGATTTTTGAACGAGGTGTTCGGCGAGTCGTCAACGGGGGCTTCAGCCGCCCGCCGAGTAGGTGAAGCTGACGGGGGTTTCTGCGACGACGCTGCCGTCCTTCAGCTTCGTCAGCGTGCCGCGGAGCACGACCTCTTCGGCGTCAGGCGGGTTTTCGGGGAAGTTGCCCATCTTCTCGAAAGTGCCCTTGAAGCTGTAGCTGACGCCGCCCACGGCGGCCGTCGTGAAGGTGAGTTCGCGCCCCGCGAGTCTGGGGCTGACGAGCTTGTAATCGTCGGCCGACCTGCGCTTGGGGCGGATGAAGCCGTTGAGCGGCGCGGGCCGCGCGTTCTCGTCGATGGTGGCGAGGCTGAGGTGTTCGATCTCGGAGAACTCGGCGGGCAGTTTGCCGGAGGCGAAGTAGGCCCCCGTCACGTCGCCCTGCGCCGCGTCGGGCGAGGCCTGCGCGTTCGCGTTCTGGGCCGCTGCCTGCACGGTCGGGCTTGCGGCGGCGGCCGTCGGCGACGCGGTCGCGGCGGCCGGGCGGTCGGCGTTCTGCGTGTTGGTGTCGGCGGCTCCGCCGCACCCGACGGCGCACGCCACGGTCGCGGCGCACGCGAGGACTAATCGGTTCATTCTCTTCGTCTCCAGTGGTGATGGGGGTCGGACTGCTTAAAAATTCCGCCGTGACATTACCACAGGTCGGGAGGGCCTGGCACAGCGCGCGGCGCGGGCATTCTGGGGTCGCCGCCGCTAAAAAAAGTAGTAGCCTATCCGGCGGTTTTGGTATATACACATCCCGGCAATCTGATTTCGTCCTCCTGCCGCACGAGGTGCTGCTGCACGCTGGCCCATAGCCCAACTGACAATATGCGTTCTGTTACGGACGGGGCGACAGTGGCTCGCTTTCGACGCCGGCCCGACGTGGCCGCGCGTCTGCGACCGGGCCGGGCGCGGGGCCGCGGCGCACGGGCGTTCGGCGAGGGGGTTTAAGTTCTCCCGAGTTCGCGACTAATTGGAGGTCACTAATGTTAGGTGCAGGAGCGTTAGGTTTACTGGCCCTCGTCATCGGGCTGATCAGCTTCGTGATTTTCATCATGGTGCTTATCAGGCAGTTCAAGGACGCCGGCCCGGTGCACGGCATCATCGGGATCGTCACCTGCGGCATCTGGACGTTCATCTGGGGCTGGATGAACGCCACCCGCCTCGGCATCAAAAATCTCATGCTGATCTGGACGGCCCTGATCGTCCTGAACATCATCCTGCAGGTGCTCGGCGGCGGCATGATGGCGGCGAGCCAGATGGGTACGACGCCCTAGTCCGAGGGCCTCTTCTACTGCCGACCGCGTAACACAAGGGCGGCTTCAATTAACGTGACAGGGCCGGGGCGCGCGACACGGGGTTCGCGCGCCCCGCGGCCCGCAGGCTGCCGCCGCCCTACGGCCGACAACAAACTCCCACCGAAAACTCCACGGAGGATTCTTGAACAAACGAACTTTCACCGGCGGCCTGCTCGCCGCACTCCTCGTCGCCTTCGCCGCCGCCTGCTCGTCCGGCCCGGCCACGAACACCACCAACACCGCGGCGACGAACGCGAACGCGGCCAACCGCGCTGCGACCCCCGCCTCCACCCCCGCCGCGACGAACGCCAACAACGCGAACACCACGAGCGAGACCTCCGGCGCGCAGGACTTCACGCTGGTCAACCGGACGGGCGTCGAAATCCACGCGCTCCACGTCGCTCCGCACGAGTCGGACAACTGGGAAGAGGACGTCCTCGGCCGCGACACGCTCCCCGACGGCCAGTCCGTTGACATCAAGTTCAACCGCAGCGAGAAGGCCGCGATGTGGGACTTGAGGATCGAGGATAAGGACGGCAACCACATCGAGTGGGAGAACCTGAACCTGCTCCAGATCTCCAAGGTCACACTCTTCTACAAGGACGGCAAGGGCACGGCAGAGGTCGAGTAGTCGGCGCTTCGCGGCCCGGCTCCAGGCCTTCGGCAGTCCGGGCGCGCCGCGGGGGCACGCTGGAGAGT
>DATHBT010000187.1:0-26108 GCA_035295985.1 Pyrinomonadaceae bacterium
AGGGTTAACAACTTCTTCCGTGCCGCGCGCGGCCTCACTCTTTTACGCAAACAGACTTTTGACGACACGTGGTAGTGAGTTTCGACTTCACCGCGCGAGCCGGACGCTGTTGATGATGCGGTCGAAGGCCGGCTGGTAAGCGGCGTACTCGTCCTCCGGGGCCATCGTGATGAGGTAGAAGAGGCGGCCGTCGGCAGTGGGGGCCGTGATGATCAGATCGATCTCGCGGACGCCGGAGACGGGCGAGGGGCCGGAGACCAAGGTGGCGTAACCCTCGCGGCCCGCGAAACTTATCCGCTCAGGCTGACGCACGACGCGGAAGTCGGCGTTCGCAGCGAGCTGCTGCGAGATGAATGCCTCGTTGGCCGCGCGCAGATCGGAGGACTGAGGCGAGACGGCGCCGACGAACAGGCCGTGCGTGCAGACGAGCGACTGGTTGAGTTTGCCGTACGCGCCGGCGGACGCGAAGATCAGATTCGAGTCGTCTTCCGACGAGACGAGCGCGTCCCAGTTGTCGGGGTATTCGAGCGCGAATGAGCCGTCGCGGGCGGCGTACTCTGCGAAAGTCTGTGATGGTTGCGGCGGGCGCGCGGCCGGCTCCATGTCGTTGGGGTTGTCGGGGCCGCGTCGCTCTGGTTCGGCGGTCGAAGAGAGTGCGCCGGCCGCGGCGCGGCGTCCGCCCAGGCGTGCCTTCACCTGCCCGAACTCGCGCGTGTCGCGCACGGCGTCGCGGCGCACGGGCAAAGAGGGCAGCGCCTCGTTGATCGAGGCGACGCGGTTGCCCGGATCGGGATGGTCGCTCAGGAATTCGGGCGCGCGCCGCCCGTCCTGCGCGGCGAGGGTCTGGAAGAAGCTCGCCATGTCGCGCGGGTCGTAGCCGGCCTCGGCCATGACGCGCGCGCCCGTCAAGTCGGCCTGCCGCTCGGCCGTCCGCCCGAAGCGCAGGAAGACCACGTTCGCGCCCGCGCCGCCGATTGACTCGACCAGGCTGCCCAGGTCGCCCTCGCCGAATACCTCCCGGACGACACCCAAGCCGCGCTGCGCCACGTAAGCCTTCGACGCCTGGTTCGTGCCGTGGCGCAGTGCGACGTGCATGACCTCGTGCGCGATGACGCCGGCCAGCTCGCCCTCGTTCCGTGCGGCCGTGATCGCGCCCGCGTTGATGAAGATGAAGCCGCCGGGCAGGGCGAAGGCGTTCAGTTCGCGCGTGGCGATGACGTTGAACTGGTAGGGGAACTTTTCGCCCGGCGCGTGCGCGGCGATGCGCGCGCCGAGCCGGCGGACGTAGTTGACGGTCTGCTCGTCTTGCAGGAGCGGGACTTGCTGTGCGATCTCCGCGGCGGAGCGGCGGCCGAGTTCAACGTCCTGCGCGGGCGTGAAGAGGTTGAAGCCCGGCTCGAAGTGCGGGGCGTGGCGCGCGCCGCCAGTGTCCTTCCCGCCGCCGGAGAAGAGCCGGCCGCAGGCGGCTTGCGTTAAAAGCAGCGACGCGCAGATCGCGACCGCCGCCAGTTTCCTACCCGACGCGGACACTTCCATCCGACCTCCCCGCCTGCTCTACTTTTCCGCTTCGTAACTTTAACGCCAATCTTAAGGTGTGCGCGGGGAACTTACCAACTTTGAGCGGCTGCATTACCGTCAGGCTTGAGAGGCGCGGGAAGCACTCACCACGGAGGCACAGAGGACACGGAGGGGGCACGGAGGATTGTCTTTCTCCGTGCGATCTCTGTGCCCTCTGTGCCTCCGTGGTGAGTGCCTTGCCTTACACTCAACTCAAAAGAGACTCGGTCACAAATCCCCAAGGCCGTTATGCTCCGCCCCCAACCCAATCTGTGCTACAGTCTCGCCCCGACGCCAGGCGTCATCTCCACGGTCGCTTTCCCAGCCACAACGGAGTTCACCATGAGAAGAGTCTTCCGCTCGCTCCTCGCCCTGCTTGCCGTCTTCGCTTTCCTCTCAACCTCCGCCGCCGCGCAAGGCCCGCGCGCGGCCGGCTTCGACGTCATCATCCGCAATGGCACGGTGTACGACGGCACGGGCCGACCGGGCCGCCGCGCGGACGTGGGGATCAAAGGTGATCGCGTCGCGGCGGTCGGCAACCTTTCGGGGCGGCGCGCTCGCGCGGAGGTTGACGCGCGGGGGATGGCCGTCGCGCCGGGCTTCATCAACATGCTCTCGTGGTCAACGGAGAGCCTGCTCGTCGATCCGCGGTCGATGGGCGAACTGAAGCAGGGCGTCACGACACAGATCATGGGCGAGGGCTGGTCGATGGGGCCGCTCAACGACGAGATGAAGCGGCAGATGGTGGCCGAGCAGGGCGACGTGAAGTTCGACGTGGAGTGGACGACGCTCGCCGAATACTTGCAGCACCTGGAGCGCCGCGGCGTCTCGCAGAACGTCGCCTCCTACGTCGGCGCGACGACGATCAGGATGCACGTGCTCGGCGAGAAGGACGTGCAGCCGACCCGCGAGCAGATGGAGCAGATGAAAGAACTCGTGCGCCGCGAGATGGAGGCCGGCGCGTTGGGGATCGGCACGTCTCTCATCTACGCGCCCGCGTTCTACGCGAAGACCGAGGAGTTGATCGAGCTGTGCAAGGTCGCGGCGAAGTACCAAGGCAAATACATCTCGCACATGCGGAGCGAGGGCAACAAGCTCGAAGAGGCAGTCGCGGAACTTATCCGCATCAGCCGCGAGGCCGGACTGCCGGCGGAGATTTATCACCTGAAGGCGGCGGGCAAGGAGAACTGGCCGAAGATGGATCGCGTCATCCGCGTGGTCAACGACGCGCGACGCGCGGGGCTGAAGATTACGGCCGACATGTACATGTACCCGGCCGGCTCGACCGGCCTGAACGCCGCGCTCCCTCCCTGGGCCTTGGACGGCGGCTACGAGGAGCTGTTCAAGCGCCTGCAAGACCCGGCCGTTCGCCAGAAGATCATCGAGGCTATCCGCACCCCGACCGACGAGTGGGAGAACCTATATCTGGCCGCCGGCTCGCCCGAACGCGTGCTGCTCGTCGGCTTCAAGACCGAGAAGTTAAAGCCTCTCACCGGCAAGACGCTCGCCGAGGTCGCGAAGACGCGCGGCACGTCGGCCGAGGAGACAATCGTCGATCTGATGCTCGAAGACCGCACGCGCGTGGACGCTGTCTATTTCCTGATGTCGGAGGAGAACATCGAGAAGCAGCTCCGCCAGCCGTGGGTCTCTCTGGGTTCAGACGCCGCCTCGATGGCCCCCGAAGGCGTCTTCCTCAAATCCTCCACGCACCCGCGCGCCTACGGCAACTTCGCGCGCCTCCTTGGGCACTACGTCCGCGACCGCAAGGTGATCACATTGGCCGACGCGGTGCGCCGTCTGTCGGGCCTGCCGGCGACGAACTTAGGGCTCGCGGGCCGCGGGTTCTTACGGCCGGGGATGTTCGCCGACGTGGTCGTCTTCGACCCGGCGACGATCAAAGACCTCGCCACCTTCGAGAAGCCGCACCAGTACGCGGTCGGCGTCCGCCACGTCTTCGTCAACGGCGTGCAGGTCTTGCGGGACGGCGAGCACACCGGAGCGAAACCGGGCCGTGCGCTGTGGGGGCCAGGGAAAGTCGGCGGAAAGTAAGTAGGGGAGTTGACGCGGGCTAACGAGACCGCTGTTGGATGATTTGAGCTATCGCGCGCAGGGCCTGATTGACGGCTTCCGAGTCAGGGCGCGTCGGTCTGGTGGGGCTGGACGGACTCGTGCTGGCGCAGGCGCTCTTCGAGGTGGGCGATGCGGCGGCGCTTGTCTTCGAGCGAGCCGGCGACGTAATGCAGATCGCGGCGGGTGTTGAGCAGGGCCATCAGCACCGTGCTCAGCATCTGGAGGGCCTCGATCTGATCGCGGCGCAGCTCGCGCGGGACGCGGTCGATGACGCAGAGCGTGCCGAGGCGGTGGCCTTCCGAGGAGACGAGCGGCGCGCCCGCGTAGAAGCGTATGTAGGGGGCGGAGGTGACGAGCGGGTTGTCCCGAAAACGCTCGTCGTCGAGCGCGTCGCGCACGACCGTGGGGCCTTCCGTGAGGATGGCGTGGGCGCAGAAGGAGACGTCGCGCGAGGTCTCGCGGGCCGCGAAGCCGAAGTGCGACTTGAACCACTGCCGGTCGGAGTCCAAAAAGGTGATGAGCGCGGTCGGCGTCTGGCAGATGTGCGCGGCGAGGCGCGCGGCCGTGTCGAACGCCTCCTCGTAGTCGGTGTCGAGAATCTGGTAGCTCCGCAGCGATTCGACCCGCTCTGACTCGTTCTCCGGCAGACGTGCCCTCATCCACGGCCCTCCCGCAAGCGTTGTCGCCGGCCGACTCAGAACCCGCGCGAAGGCCCGCACGGAGTCGCCTCACACGAACGACGGATCAGTTCGGCGGCGCGGAGGATAATAACTCAAACGCGCGGCGGGACAGAGCCGGCGGTAAAAGTCGCGGCCCGCGCAAGCTGATTTAAGACGAAGGGGCTTCGCGCGTGAGCAGGCGCGCTCGCTCGTCGCGCACGTCGGGGAAGGAGCCGCGGCCGAAGAAGACGTGACGCGCGAGGCTTGTGAAGGGCGGAAGGCGCAGCGCGGCGCACGCGGCCTCGGCCAACAGAGGCGTGCGGACATTGCCGAGCAGCCGCCGCATCCAGAGACGCGAGGTGAAGCGCGCGCGGAAGGCACGTCCCGAGTAGGGCGCAAGAACAGAGGGATCGCCGGTCGAGAGGTATTCGTCTGCGACGCGCGCGGCTAGGGTCGAGAGGCGCAGGCAGGGGTCAAGTCCGCCCGCGGTCAGCGGCGAGACCGCGCCGGCCGCGTCGCCGACGAGCAGGCCGCGCGCGCACGCGATCCGCCTGAGCACGCCGCCGACCGGGATGCGCCCGCCGCGGCGTTCGACGCGATGCGCACCCGTGAGATCGACTATTCCGTCGAGACTCGCCCGAAACATTTCGAGCGCGCGCGCCGGGTCGAAGCGAGCGGCGTAGCCGCCGACGCCGACGTGCGTCTCCTCGCCGTCCGAGACGACCCAGGCGAGGTAGCCGGGCGCGACGCGCGGATCGAGGAAGCAGTGGAAGCGCGGCGGCCCGTCGGCGCGCGCCCCCGCGTAAACGTCTTCGACGCCGACGATCCACTCGCGGTTCTCGTCGAGTCCGAGGTCGCGCGCCACACGCGAACGCGCGCCGTCCGCCCCAATGACGAAGCGCGCACGCACCGCGAACTCGCGCCCGCCGCGTTCGAGCCGCACGAGCGAGTCGCCTCCTTCCGCCGCGCCTTCGCTCGCAAGGTAGCGCGTCTCAGGCGACCACGCGACGCCGGACGCGCGGCACTCCGAAAGCAGTCGCAGGTAGAGCCGGCCCATGCGGCCGACGCGGAACTCGTCGTGCGCGCTCGCGAGTTCGAGCTTACGGCGCGCGGGCGAGTAGAGGGTCACGTGGCGGACGGCGGGGCCGAGGCAATCTTCGGGCAAACGAAAATCTTCGAGCGTCCGGCGGACGAAGATGCCGGTGGTGTGAACCGCCTCGTCCACGGCGCGCTTCCGATCCGCGAGCAGCACGCGCCGTCCCCCGCGCCCGAGCAGACGCGCGCACTGTAGCCCCGCCAGCCCCGCGCCGACGACGAGCACGTCGAACTCACCTGCGGGGAGGGCCGCGCCGGGCTGTTCTGCATGCGGCGCGCCGAATTGATCGACGGCGAACCCCGCGCCCGCCAGTCGGTCGTCGGCCTTGTCCAAGTCCCCGGCGTCGGCAAAGACCGGTTTTTTAGCTGCGTTCGTCATTCGCTGTCGGCCCCCGCCCGGTCTCCCGAGTCTCCCGGCCGGAGAGTTCTTCCGCCTGCCCCACGCCCCACGTCTGCCCGGCGCGCCTGCTCAAAGTTACTTAGAGCAAAGACCTTTACAATGCAAAGTATGCGCGCAAAAAAATACCCGCGTTAGGTGTCGCGGGCCTTGCGTATGATTGCCTCCATGTGATCGAGGTAATTGGTGAACGCGCGCCGCCCCGCGGCCGTCAGGCGGTATTCTGTTTTGGGGGTGCGGCCGTCGAATGATTTTTCGCAGGTGATGTAGGCGGCATCTTCGAGCTTGCGCGCGTGGACGCTCAGGTTGCCGTCCGTCGTCTTCAACTCGCTCTTCAACTCGTTGAAAGTCATCGACTCGTTGACGGCGAGCGCGCTGACGATGTGTAAACGCAGCCGCTCGTGGATCAGCTTGTCCAGTTCGGTCGGATCGTGTTTGGCGGCGGGCGCGACCGCGCGCGGCATGGCGCGCAGCGTCGTCTGGGACGCGCGCTCTTTGCGCTGGGTGTTCTGTCTGAGTTTGAGTGCGTTCTGTTTAGCCACCGTGTCTCCTAGCGATGATGAAGCCGAAGATGATGTGCAGCCCGCCGAAGCCGAAGGCCAGCAGCGCGTTCGCCGCCGCCCACGGCACGAACAGCGCCGCCGCGCCGAGCAGCATGAAGCAGAGGCCCATGACCGGGACGATCCTCACGGAGAACGCCCCGCCCGTGATGACGCCCGCGCCGTAGAGCAGCAGCCACACGGCCGGGAGCAGGTGCGACTCACCCGCGCGGAAGAGCACCGCGGTGAGGAGCGCGCCGACCGCGACCGGCGGCGCGAAGTTGACGACGAGCTTGCGGCCGGGCCGCGACATCAGCGCCACCGCGTGCCGACGGGCCTTGCGCCACATCGCGCAGCCGGCGATGAGGAGCGAGAGCAACGCTTCGGCGAACCAGACGGCGAGCCACCCGCGGCGCGTGGGCTGAACCCACGCGGCGTAGGCGGCGGCGAGCGCCGTCGCGCCGATTGCCGCCTGGCCCCACCCGGAGACGGCCGTGAACGTGGACGCGCTCTCCATCGACTCGCGGATGAAGCGCAGGTTGTCCATCGCCCGCGCGTGCAGCGCGGGCGGCTCGCCGGCCTGGACTGTCTGCGTGGGGATTGGGCTGACGACGTTCACCGAGACGCACGATACGCCGCGGCCGGGGCGTTTGTCAAGTACTTTACGCCGCAAAGACAAAGGGCTGTGTCCCCGACTTGCATGCCCCGCTGCGCGCCGCGCGGGCCTCACTTTCGCGCGCGGCGGTTTGTCTGCTAGCATACGCGGGCAGCAACCATCTCCGGCCCCAACACTTTGATTTTTTTGCCGGCCGCCCGGCGCACGAAGCCCTTCGCCTGTGGATACGTATGGCTGACGCTGACAGAACCGACGCGCCCGGGAGCCTCGAAGCCCTCGTCGGGCAACTGGTTGACGGCGTCGTCGTCAGCGACGGCGAGGGCCGCGTCGTCAGCGCCAACGGCGCGGCGGTCAGGATGCTTGGCGACGCGGCCGTCGTGCTCTCCGAGGAGTTCACCGGCTCGGCACCCGGCGCGCGCGCGCCTCGCCACGCAAGCGGGCGGGCCTTCGCGCCCGAGGAGTTGCCGTGGCGGCGCGCGCTCGCCGAGGGGCGCACGACCCGCGACGTGGAGATGATCGTCGAGCGCGAGGCGGGCGTCGAGTCGTGGCTGAGCGTCAACGCCTCGCCGCTGCGCGACGCCGAGGGCCTTGTGACGGGCGCGGTCGCAGTCCTCCGCGACACGACCGAGACCCGACGGCTCATCGAGGAGCTGCGCGAGGCCAACCGGCGGCTCGAAGAGTTCAACCGGCTGAAGGCCGAGTTCGTCGCCAACATGTCGCACGAACTGCGCACCCCGCTGACAGCCATCATCGGCTTCGCGCAGTTGATGCAGATGAACGTCGGCGGCGCGCAGCCGCTCGAACGCCCGCACGCGCAGGCCGTCGAGCGGATACTGCGCAACGGCCGCCACCTGCTCTCGCTCATCGACGACGTGCTCGATCTCTCGAAGATCGAGGTCGGCCGGATCAGCGTCCACCCGGACTACGTCGATCTGGTCGAGACCGTGCAGTCGGCCTTTCACGAGTTGCAGTCGCTCGCCAACCAGAAGGGGCTGGACTACCGGCTCGTGGTGCGCGACGAGTTCCCCGTCGCCTACGCCGATCCCGTCCGCGTTCGGCAGATCGTGATCAACCTGCTGTCGAACGCGATCAAGTTCACGACGCGCGGGCGCGTCGAGGCGGAGATGTCGCGCGCGGGCGAAGGCCGCTGGCAGTTCGTCGTGCGCGACACAGGCGTCGGGATCAGGCAGGAGGCGGTCGGCCTCATCTTCGAGCGATTCCGGCAGGTTGACGGCTCGACGACGAGGCAGGCGGGCGGCGTCGGCCTCGGCCTGACCATCGTGCAGCAGATCGTCCGCCTGCTCGGCGGCGAGATCGACGTTCAGTCGGTTTACGGCGAAGGCTCGACCTTCACCGTCCGGCTGCCGCTCAACACGCCGCGCGCCGCGACGGCCGGACGCATGGACGAAGGCGCGCGCCAGGCGCAGGGCGTTTCGGCCCGCGTGGCTCACCCGGCGCGCGCCGACGAGGTTCTGGGCGAGGCCGAACCTGACGGGGGGCGTCCGCTCGTGCTCGTCATCGAGGACGACCCGGACGCGGCATCGCTGCTCTCGGAGACTCTGGAGGGCGCGGGCTACCGCGTCCGCGTGGCCGAGTCGGGCGACGCCGGGCTGGAACTCGCGCGCGATACCGGCCCTGCGGTCATCACGCTCGACATCATGATGCCGAAGGTGGACGGGTGGAGCGTGCTCCAGTCGCTGCGCGCGGACGACAGGACGGCGCGCATCCCGGTCGTCATCTGCTCCATCGTTGACAACCGCCCGCTCGGCTACCGCCTCGGCGCGTCCGACTATTTGGTGAAGCCCGTGTCGCCCGAACGGCTCGTCCAGAGTCTGCGCGGCGTAGGCGCTACGCCTGACGGCGGCGACAGCGGCTACGTGCTGGTCGTGGACGACGAGCAGGGCTTTCGTTCGCTCGTCCTCGCCGCGCTCAGGGGCGCGGGCTACGCGGGGCGGGCCGCGGCCAGCGGCGAATCCGCGCTCGGCATGATCCGGAGGGAGCTTCCGCGTGCAATTCTTAGTGATCTGATCATGCCGAACGGCATGAGCGGCTTCGAACTGGTGGCGCGGCTGCGCGCGGACGAGCGCACCGCACGCATCCCCGTCGTCCTCGTAACCGCGAAGGACGTGTCGCCGGAAGACTTGCGACTCGTGAGCGGACAGATCGCCGACGTGATCCGCAAAGGCGACCTGCTGCTGCCCGACCTCGCCACCCGCCTGCGCGAGGCGCTCGAAGAGATCGGAGTGCACCCGACCGATGGCTAAGATTCTGCTCGTCGAGGACGAGCCCGACAACCGCGACCTCATACGCATGTTCCTCGAATCGGACGGCTACACGGTCGCGACGGCCGCGACGGGCGAGGACGCCGTCAAAGAGGCCGGCGAGGCCGCCTTCGATCTCGTCCTGATGGACTTGAGCCTGCCCGGCGAGTTCGACGGCATCGAGGCGACGAGGCGCCTGCGCGCCGACGCGCGCTTCGACCGCGTGCCCGTCGTCGCGCTGACGGCGCACGCCATGCGCGGCGACCGCGAGCGCGCGCTCGCCGCCGGCTGCGACGAGCACATCGCCAAGCCCATCGTCGATCTGCGCGAGTTCGCCGCCGAGGTGGCGCGGCTCGTCGCGCGCGGCCGGCCGGCCGGCGCGCCGGGTTCGGGGGGCGGAAACTGACTGTGGAATGATTTTACGGGAGGCGTTGGAAGGGCGGTGCAGTCAATCGAGAAAGAACGACGGGCGGCCGACCACGGCTTGGTAGCCGAGGCGGGCGGGATACGCGAGTTCAGGCTGGCGAACGGGCTGAAGGTGCTGCTGGTCGAGAACCGCGTCGCGCCGGTCGTGACGGTCTGCGTCCTCTACCGGGTGGGTTCGCGCAACGAGGCGGTCGGCCACACGGGGGCGACCCACCTGCTCGAACACATGATGTTCAAGGGCACGCCCACCTTCAACAAGGATCGCGGCACGCAGGTGGCCGCCACGCTCCAGAAGATCGGCGCGGACTTCAACGCCACCACCTGGTACGACCGCACGAACTACTACGAGACCGTCCCCTCCGACCAACTGGAACTCGCGCTCCACCTCGAAGCCGACCGGATGCGCAACTCCCTCATCGCCGACGAGGATCGCCGTTCGGAGATGACCGTCGTGCGCAACGAGCTGGAGCGCGGGCAGAACGAGCCGATGATCGTTCTGGACGAGGCGGTTTACGCCGCCGCCTTCCGCGAGCACCCGTACCACCACCCGACCATCGGCTGGCGCGCCGACGTGGAGAACGTGCCCACGGCGCGCCTCAAGGAGTTCTACGACACCTTCTACCACCCGAACAACGCGACGCTCATCGTCGTCGGCGACTTCGACGAACAAGAATGTCTCGCGCTCGTCGAAAAGTACTACGGCCCGCTCGCGGCGACGGCCGAACCCGTGCCCGAGGTTTACACGGACGAGCCGGCGCAGGAGGGCGAGCGCCGCCTGACGGTGCGCCGCGCAGGCGAACTCGCGCTCGTGCAGGTAGCGTGGCACACGCCGTCCGTGATGGGTGAGACGCGCGTGCTCTCGAACGCGGAGTTGGCCGAGCGCGCCAAGGAGCCGGCTGCCGGGAACGACATCTACCCGCTCGTCGTGCTCTCCGCGGCGATGTCGAACGGCGTGACGAGTAGGCTGTACCAGGCGCTCGTCGAGTCGGAGCTTGCCGTCTCTGTACAGACCAACTGCGACCAGTTCCGCGACCCCGGCCTCTTCAACGTCTATGCGACGGCGCGGCCCGACGTGAGTCCGAACAGGATCGAGGAGGTCATCCTCGCGGAGTTCCGGCGCGTGGCCGAAGAGGGGCTGACGGAATCCGAGGTCGCGAAGGCGAAGCGGCAGATCGCGGCGCAGGTGGCCTACAACCGCGACGGCACGTTCAACGTCGCCGCGCAAATCTCCGAGGCAGAGGCCGTCGCCGACTGGCGCTTCTACAACGACTACGCCTCGAACGTCGCGAGCGTCACCCCGGCGGACGTGCTCCGCGCCGCGCGCAAATATTTCACCGAGGATAACCGCACGGTCGGCCACTTCATACCCAAGTCGAACGGCGCGGGCGCTGAGAACGCCGGCGGCGCGTGAGTCGATTTTGTAGGGGCAGGGCAAGTCCGCGGCCCGTCGCGCGCCAGCGCGGGCGCAAGGTGCAGAACTGATCCGATCTTGAAAGGACGCGCGAGTTGATGAGCGTGCTCACGCACGCCGCGGGCAGGGACAAGCCCTGCCCCTACAGTTTTCATGGCGCTTGTTGAATGATGATGAGAGAGGAAGCAAAACCCGAAAGCGCCGCGGGCGCGGAAGGGCGGGGCGTCGAGGAGGCGCACGCGGCGAAGTCTTCCGCCGCGGCCGAGCCGGTGACGGCAGCCGCCGCGGGCCGCACAGACTTCGCCTCGCGCGTCGCGCGCACGGAGCTTGAGACCGGGGCCGTCCTGCTCGTGCTCGAAAACCGCGCGACGCCGACCGTCTCGCTGCGCGCGAGCCTGCGCGCCGGCTCTTACTTCGAGCCGAAGGATCGGCCGGGCCTCGCCCGCCTGACAGCGGAGATGCTGGCGCGCGGCACGCGCCGCCGCACGAAGCTAGAGATCGCGGAGGCGCTGGAAGGCGCGGGCGCGGAGCTTGAGTTCTCGGCAGACCCTTTCGCCGTCAACGTCGCCGGCCGCTGCCTCTCGGAAGACCTGCCGGCCGTGCTCGCTACGCTCGCCGAGATGCTGCGCGAGCCGACGTTTCCGGCGGACGAGTTGGAGAAGCTCAAGCAGCAGCAGATCGCCGCGGTGCGCGAGCAGCAGTCGAACACAAGGGTTCGCGCCTACGAAAAATTCTCGCAGCTCGTCTATCAGCCCGAGAACCCTTTCTACACTCACGCGGGCGAGCGGCTGATCGAGAGCATCACTGCCACGACCGTCGAAGACGTGCGCCGCTTCTACGAAGAACGATACGGCGGGCGCTCGCTCATCCTGTCGGTGGCCGGCGACGTTTCGGCACATGAAGTCGGGCGACAGTTCCGCGAGTCGTTCGGCGAATTCGCCGGGCCGGAGTCGGTCGAGATCGAAGTCGCCGACCCGGAGCGCGCGCCCGCGCGGCGCGAGATCGTCGTCGTCAAGGAGAAGGCGAACGTGGACGTGCTGCTGGGCACGGCCGCGCCGCTCAGGCGCGACGCCTCGGACTACTACGCGGCGCGCCTCGCCAACAGCGCGCTCGGCGAATCCACGCTCTCCTCGCGCCTCGGCCTTCAGGTGCGCGACCGCGAGGGGCTGACCTACGGCATCGGCTCGCGCTTCCGCGCGCCTTCGCTCGCCGCCGGGCCGTGGTACATAGCGGTCTCTGTCAACCCGTCGAACGTCGAGCGCGCGATCTCCTCGTCGCTCGCGGTGCTAAACGTCTACGTCGAGCACGGCCTGCGGCCCGAAGAGCTGGCCGACGAGAAGTCGGCGGCCATCGGATCGTTCAAGGTCTCGCTCTCGACGAACGGGGGAATCGCCGAGGCGCTGTGGAACGCCGAGTTCTACCGGCTCGGCGCGGACTTCCTCGACCGCTACCCGCGGCTCGTCGAGGCCGTCACGCTCGATGAGGCGAACGCGGCCGTCCGCAAGTACTTCCGTCCCGAGCACCTGACGGTCGTCATCGCGGGCGACTACGAGGCCGCGCCGGCCACGGGGCCGGTCGCGTAAGGCCGGCCCGGTTTTGAGTCTGGCGCGTGCTTTGCGCTAGACTCTGGCCGAGAGTGCAAACCCCGATGAGCAGAACGAAGCGTGCGAGGGCGAGCGTGGGCGAGCTGAACGAAGGGCGCTGGTCTGTGTTGAGCGAGCGCGGCCGTGAGGCGGCGGGGCTGGCTTACGCCGACGCGGCGGCGCTCGTCCGCCGGCTGTTCGGCGAGAAGATTTACGGCACCTGCGTGGTGACGGACGAGGCGGCGTCGCGGCTCGTCAGCGCGCGGCCGAAGGACGCCGCCGCCGCGCCGGGCAACAACGGCACGCCGCCCCCGCCCGCGAGGAAGCGGCGCGCGCCGCGCAAAAAGAGGACAGACGCCCAGGCGGGGGGCTGATTCGGCAGCCCCCTCGCAGTCGCTAACAGTCGTAAAGCAGTCAGAGGACGGTCGTAAAGTTTTCGGCCCGCGGAGCAAAACCGCGGGCCGTCTTCTTTACCTCTTTCGCGCGTGTGAGCCGGTACTTCACCCCGCCATCGCCTCGGCGGCGGCGCGCAGGCGGAAGTCCGCGACGAGCGGGAGGTGGTCGGAGGCGACGAGCGCGGCGCGGCTCTTGTGGAGCGAGAGCCGGGAGAGTTCGAGCTGCGGATCGAAGTAGATGTGATCGAGGTGGAGGATGGGGAGCGGGCCGGGGTAGGTGCGGACGCGGCGCAGATGCGCGCGCAGGTCTGCGCTCCGCAGGTGCTCGGAGAGCAGTCGGGTCGCCAGCCCCTTCGTCCACTCGTTGAAGTCGCCGAGCACGACGCGCGGGCCCCTGAGTTCCGGGCTGCGGAGTATCTGCTCGCCGACGAGGTTGCGCGCCTGGTGGCGGCGCTCGATGTAGGCCGTCCCCAGGTGGACGTTGAAGAGGTGTACGGTCTGCCGCCGGCCCGCGTCGTCCGCGGCCTCCACGTCAACGCGCAGCGCGCCGCGCGGCTCGCGCCAGCGCCACGTGATGTCGTAGTTGCGCACGCAGCTCCACGGCAGGCGGCTCAGGACGACGTTGCCGTAAGCCCCGCCGCGGTGCTTGCGGTTCTCGCCGATGCAATACTCGTAGCCCAGCTCATCGGCGATGAAGCGCGCCTGATCCATCTCGCGCTCGCCCCCGTCGAGGCAGACCACCTCCTGCAACGCGATCACGTCCGCGTCCAGCTCGCCGAGCACGGACGCGATCCGGCCGGGCCGCACCCGCCGGTCGAAGCCCTGACACTTGTGCACGTTGTAGGTGACGACGCGGAGCATAGGAGATTATCTGGGGGGAAGCCGAGTTTAGCACGCCGGGGCCGCGGCCCCGCCAGCGGTAGCGTAATGCTCCGCGCGTAGGTTAACTCACATCGAATCCCCGGTTGCTACTCGCTTGGGCGGCGCGCCCGTAGCCTCGGCTTCGAGCGTGCCGCGACCGCCGAAGCCGTCGGCGACGGCCGAGCGCATCCCGTCGAGCGTGAGCGAGAGTTTGCCTTCGTCCTGTGTGAAGCGGCCCGCGGCGCGCATGGCGTGGCGCGGCGGAAGGATGAAGGTGCCCGGGTCGAGGCGCGGGATGTTCAACTCGCCCGCGGCGTTGACCGTGCCGGTCGCGGCGTCGGAGAGCGTGCGCGGACGCGCGTTGTCTTCGCCTTTGAGATCGAAGACGACGGTCGCCAGGCTCCCGTGGCGCAGGACTGAGAGCGTGCCCGCGACCTTGAAAGGCTCGCGGACGCCCGCGAAGCCGCCGATCATGGTGAACTCGCCGGCCGTGACGCGGTAGGGCCGCGAGTGCCGCTGCCACGCATCGCCGAGTTGCAGGCGGACGGGGTGTTCGGGCGAGTGCGCGAGGGAGACGACCCGGTACGGCGCGGTCAGCGCCATCGTGACCATCGCGTCCTTCGGGGGCGCGGACTCGGAGACGCGCAGCGCGCCTTCGGGGCCGCGCGCGATCTCGACCGAGTAGCCGCCCGTGTTGCGCCGGCCGAGGAAGGCCGCGACGATTGCGTTCGAGTCGAAGAAGTCGGCGCGCAGCTCCGGCAGGCCCGCTTGCAGGCCGCGCAGCGCGGCGTAAGTCTCCGCGTCGCGCGCCACGGCGACGAACGCATCTTCGACCTGCGACTGCGCGCCCGCGCCGATTGATTTGAGTTCGCCGCCGTCGGTCTTCATCTTCTCCCCCGCTTCGACGCCGCGCGACGCATCGTTCGCGGGCGTCGGCTTCGTGATCTGATTGTTGCCGTTGGTCGCGGCAGAGCCGCGCCGCGAGTCGCCGCAACTCGCGCCCGTCGCGCCGCCGCACGCGAGTGCGAGAGGCAGCGCCAGGATGAGTCTGAACTTTCGCCGCGCCATTTCACACGCCCTTTCCTTGCCGCGCCACGCCGAGAACGCGCGCGGGTTATGCAAACCGAGGCGGCTGTCGTTAAAATCCGACAGCCTTTGACCCGAACTCAAGCCGGGAGAGAACCGATGCCCGATCAGACCGCAACGGCCGCGACCGCCGCGGAGGCCGCGCCGCAGACCTGCGACCGCTGCGACCGCGAGAGCCGCCACCTGACACGCTGGCTCGACCCCGAAGGCAACGTCGAACACCTCTGCTGGTCGTGCCAGCAGCGGCGCGAGAAGCGCGTCAACGTTAACCAGCGCTGGAAGCGCGAGCGGCGTAGCTGACCGAGCCGCGCGGCCTTCCGTCCGTTCCTCGGATCGCTAATCGGCGATCAGGCGGGCTAACGAATCGTCAGTCGGCCTGCCCTCGTGCGAGAGATCGACGACCCACGCCTCCGGCACGTGGCGCGCGAGCAGGTGCTCGTTGAAGTTGAGCCAGCGCGCGGCCCCGTCGAGTATTGTTGAGTCCGACGTGACGGCGACGCCGCCCGCCCGCACGATCTCGCGGTCGGGGTTGAAGACGACCTCGACCGTCCAGCCCCAACCCTCCTCGCCTGAAACTTCCCTGATCTTCTGCGCGAGCCGGCCGCTGTTCGAGATCGGCTTGTCTAAAAACCACTCGACCGCGCCCGGCCCCAGCGCGGCGAGCGCGCGGCCCGCGAGCATGATGGCCCGCACGGTCTCGTTGACGGCACGGTACGAGCCGTGGACGCCGGAGAGGTCGCGCAGCACGCCGTCGCGCCCGCGCACGACGAGGCCGCCGCCGAGCGCGGCCTCCGCCGTGATGATCAGGTTGAAGCCGTCAACCGCCAGCCGCTCGCCGGCGACCTGCGAAGGCCCGACGCGGCGCGACGCGCGGCCCGCCAGTTGCTCGTCCGTGCAGGCGGCGCGCGAGACGGCGAGGCGCTGTCGCTCGTCGAGCGCGTGGCGGTCGCCGACGAGTTTCAGCGCGGACTTCATCGTGTAACCGCGCCCGAGCAGCCAGGAGAGTTCGGCCACGGCGGTGCGGAGCGCGCCGAGCCGCGCGGGCGCGAACAGGCGCGCGTCCTCCGGGTGCGCGCCGCGGTGCTGTCGCCTGTCGGGACTCACACAGTTATACTAAATCAAAACGCGGAAGTATGACGGTAAAGAAAGAGAAGCCGATCAAGCTCTACGTCTTCGACGCCGACGGGACGCTGCGCGGCTGCACCGTGCCGGGCCAGCCCTGCCCGAACCGCGCGGGCGAGTGGGAACTGCTGCCCGGCGTCAAAGAAAGGCTCGCGCGGATCGAGTGGGACGAACGCGCGGGGCCGCACTTCGCCGTCGCGACGAACCAGGGCGGCGTCGGCCTCGGCTACTTCACCGCCGCGGCGGCGCGGCGGCTCGTCGAAGACACGGTCGAGGCGGCGTTCGGGCGCACGGCCCCGCCCGGCTCGATAGAAATCTGCACGCACGCGCCCTTCGCCGGCTGCGCCTGCCGCAAGCCGAAGGGCGTGATGTTACGGCGACTCATGCGCCGCTTCCGCGCCCGCCCGGACGAGACGCTGTTCGTCGGCGACACGGAGGCCGACGAAGGGGCCGCGCGCGAAGCCGGCTGCCGCTTCCGTTGGGCGCGCGAGTTCTTCGGCTGGGACGCGGCGGAGACGCGGGTGGCGGCTGAGGAAACAACGAACGAGGGCGGCGAAAACTGCGCGGCCGGCGAGAGCGGCGCGGGGCGAGGTTCGCGTTGAGCGTCGTGACGAAGGAGCAAGTGTCGGCCGGCGGCGTCGTCTTCAGGCGGCGGGGCGGGGCGGTCGAGGTCGCGCTCATCTCGGTCGGCGAGAAGGCGCGCTGGCAGTTGCCGAAAGGTCTGGTCGGCAGGAACGAGTCGCCGGAGCAGGCGGCGCTGCGCGAGGTGCGCGAGGAGACGGGCTGTGAGTGTGAGCTGATCGCGCCGGTCGAGACGGCCGAGTACTGGTACTTCGGCGGCGCAGCGCGCGGCGGCGGGCGCGTGCGCTTCCACAAGTTCGTACACTTTTACCTGATGCGCTACGTCTCCGGCGACGTGCGCGACCACGACGCGGAGGTCAACGAGGCGCGCTGGGTCGAGATGGCCGCGGCTGCCCCGATGCTCGCCTTCAGGGGCGAGCGCGTCGTCCTTGCGCGGGCGCTGGAGCTGATCGAAGGGGCGGAAGGAAATGATGAATGATGAGTGCGGAATGATGAATTAAAGACAACGGAACAGTTTTCAGTTTTCAGTTAAGAAAACCTGCTTTGCTGAAAACTGAAAACTGTTCGTCATTCATCATTCCGCATTCATCATTTCTTCACCTTCCTGCCTTCTGCCGCTTCGGGTTCGGGCGCTCCTCGGCGGGGCGCGGCGCGGCGTCCGCCTCCTCCGCCTCCGTGCCGACGTTTAAGTCCGCGCGTCCGCGCTGGGCCTGCGGGCCGGTGGAACGCTTGTGCAGTTTGTTCGGCGCGCCCGGCTCTGGCCGCTGCTTCTTGCCCTCGCCGGTCGGCGGTTCGTTCTTCCTGTCGCCTCTGCCTTTCAACTCTCTCCTCCTCTCACAACTTCTGAAAAGTTTGGCTAACGGCTAACGGCTAACAGCTAACAGCTAACAGCTAATGTTTCCTCACGCCGCGCCGGTCGTCTCGCCGCCGAGCAGCGTGATGACCTCGCCGGTGATGTAGCTCGAATCCGCCTCGGACGCGAAGAAGACGAAGGCGGGCGCGATCTCCTCGGGCTGCGCGGGCCGCTTCATCGGCGTGTCCGCGCCGTGCTCCGCGACCTTCTCAGCCGGCTTGTCCGCGACGTTCAGGGGTGTCCAGACCGGGCCGGGCGCGACGCAGTTGACCCGTATGCCGCGCTCGACCAGTTGCTGCGCGAGCGACTTGGTGAAGGCGTTGATCGCCCCCTTCGTCGAGGAGTAGTCCAAAAGCTCCTTGCTGCCCTGGATGCCCGTGATCGAGCCGCAGTTGATGATCGAGGAGCCGGGCCGCATGTGCGCTACCGCCGCCTTCGCCATGTAGAAGTAGCCGTAGATGTTCGTGCGGAAGGTGCGATCCCACTGCTCCTCCGTCAAATCTTCAATAGACTCCTGGTGCTGCTGGAACGCGGCGTTGTTGACGAGTACGTCGAGCCGGCCCAACTCACGCACGGTGCGCTCGACCGCGCGGCGGCAGAACTCGGAACTCTTCACGTCGCCGGGCAGGAGCAGCGCGCGCCGGCCTTCCGATTCGACGGCGCGCAGCGTCTCCTCGGCGTCCTGCTGCTCCTCTTCGAGATAGACGATTGCCACGTCCGCGCCCTCGCGCGCGAAGAGTACGGCCACTGCGCGGCCGATGCCGCTGTCGCCGCCGGTGATGAGCGCGACCTTGTCTTGAAGTTTCCCGGAGCCGCGGTAGAGCGGCGCTTCGTACTCGGGCCGCGGCGTGACCTCCGCCTCGATACCGGGCTTGGGCTGGTGCTGCGCCGGCATCGGCGACACGGGCTGTTGCTGCTCACCCTGCGGAGGGGCCTGCTCTTTGCCCTGCTTCTTCGACGCCTTCTTCGCCGCCGACTTCTTCGCGCCGCCCTGCTTGCCTGCCGACTTGCCTGCCGACTTCTTAGCCGCCCGTTGGCCGGCCCCCTTCGCTGCCTTCTTTGAAGTTGCCATCCGTCCCTCGCTTGTTCCCTGAAATGTAGTGTCAGAAGTTTAACCGCAGAGGCCATAAGAGGACTCACGGGGCACGATTAACTGTGAACACGATTAAACGCGAACGCGGCCAGCCGTTTCCCTCGGCTCCCTCTGTGTTCTCTGTGGCTGACATCCCGATGCCGGAACGACCGCCGGGCCGCTTCAACGCCCTCGCTTCTGGTCGCCCTTGTCGCCCTGCCCGGAGGGGACTTTCGTCTTTGCCGGGCGCTTGATGTCCTGCGCGAGCGAGCGGCCCACGTCGTCGCTCTCGTTGAAGCGGCCGCGCTCGTCGCGGCGCACGAAACGCTTGTCCGTGCCTGTGTCGATCATCTCGCGCTTGCCGCCGCCCTTGCCCGCGCCTTTCTTGCCCGCGCCCTTCTTGCTCGCGCCCTTCTTGCCGCCCCCCTTGCTCGCGCTTCCACCTTTTTCAGTCGCCATCAGTTTCTCCTTGTTCGTTGCCACGTCGCGGCCCGGTCAAACTTTACGGCTCACGCACGCGCCCTCCGCGCCCTGCGGCCGGCGGCCGACACCCCCTCGGCCAGCCCGAACGCGCGCGTCAGGGTCTGCCGTTTGTCGAGCACCGGGCGGAACAGAT
This sequence comes from Pyrinomonadaceae bacterium, assembly GCA_035295985.1. Taxonomy (GTDB): domain Bacteria; phylum Acidobacteriota; class Blastocatellia; order Pyrinomonadales; family Pyrinomonadaceae; genus JAIVGV01. The sequence goes on from DATHBT010000187.1 coordinate 19,202, forward strand.
CGCCCTTGCGCCTGATCCGCGCCAGCACGTTTTTGATCGTGAAATCCTGCGGCGTGATCTTCGCGCGCGCCACCTCGTCCCACGTCAGCGGCGCGGAGACGGTCGCGCCGGGGCGGGGCCTGACCGAGTAGGGCGCGACGACCGACTTGCCCCGCGCGTTCTGCATGTGATCGACGTAGATCGCCCCCTCGCCCCGCTTGCGAATAGAACGCTCGACCGTCGCGATGTCCGCGCGCCGGCGCGCGACCTCGGTCGCCACCTGCTCGGCCAGTCGCGCGATCTGTCCGTAGTCGTAAACCGGCTTGACCGGCACGTAGATGTGTATGCCGCGCGAGCCGGAAGTCTTCGGGTAGGATTTCAGCCCGATCTCTTCCAGGGCCTCGCGCACGACGACGGCCAGCTCGCAGATGGTTGTGAACTCGACGCCCTCGGACGGGTCTAGATCGAAGACGAACCAGTCGGGCCTGTCGAGCGAGCGCGTGCGCGAGTGCCACGGGTGGCGCTCGATGGCTCCGAGGTTCGCCATGTAGAGGAGCGTCGGCAAATTGTCGCCGACGATGTAATCGACCTCGTGGCCGCCGCCGTCCTCCACTTCGAGCGCGACGGTCGGGACGAAGCGCGGCACCTCGTCCACGTCGTGCTGGTGGAACGACTGCCCGCGGATGCCGGCCGGGTATCGCTTCATGATCAGCGGCCGACCTTTCAGGTACGGCAGGATGAATTTCGAGACCTCGTAGTAGTAGCGTATGAGATCGGCTTTGGTCAGCCCGTCGTCCGGCCAATAGACGCGGTCGAGGCTGGTCAGCGGCACGACCTCTCGCCCGACGCGCGCCGAAACGTCGCCTGACAGCTCCTTCGACTTGAAGAGCCGCGCGGCCGGGACGGCCTTTCTCTCGCCCCCCGCCTTCGTGCTGAACTTTTTGACGCCCTTCGGATCGCTCACCACGCGGGCCGGCGCGCCCGACGCGCCGCGCTTCGCCGCCTTCTTCTCGACGCCCGCGAGCCATGCGCGCGCCACGTCGTCGTCCGCGACGCGCAGTTCGAGTTGCCAGCCCGGCTCGGCGAACTCGTCGCGCCCCTTGATGAGCAGCCACTGCCCCTCGCGCCCGCCCATCCGCACGAGGTTGAACTCGCCGCGCAGCTTCCTCCCGTTCAGACGGAACTTCAGCCGGCCCGCTTCGAGCGCGCCGGCCGCGTCGTCCCCTTCGACGAGTTCATACTTGCCCTCGTCCCAGATCATGTGGCGGCCCGCGCCGTACTCGCCTTCGGGGATGACGCCCTCGAACTTCGCGTACTCGACCGGGTGATCCTCGGTCTCGACGGCGAGCCTGCGCTCCGACGGGTCGAGCGACGGCCCGCGCCGCACCGACCAGGACTTGAGCACGCCGTCGATCTCCAGACGGAAGTCGAAGTGGAGCATCGAGGCGTGGTGCTCCTGCACGACGAAGCGGCGCAGGTTGCGCTTCGCCAGCGTCCCGCGCGGTTCGGGCGTGCGGCGGAAGTCGCGCATCTTCTGGTAGGTCTCAAGGCCCATAAAATTTCAGCGCCCGAAGAAAATTCGCCGACTCGCGCGGCGCGATCAGTCGGCCGCACGGCGCGTCGCCGTTGAGCGTTTCCCGTACATCGCGCGTCCGCAACTAAGTCGCCCGCGCGGGCACACGGCGACCTTCACCGTCAATGGTTGCAAGGAAGATGCCGCCGGCTTTCACGCCCGCTGTGTACGCGGCCGCACAATCCAGCGCCGGGCAAATGAAGCGCGAATGCGGCGCGTGCCGCGTCTCACAGCTTCCTGATCTCCCGTTTGAGCAGCGCGAAATCCTCCCTGACACGCTCGCCCAAATCCTCTCGGTAGAAGCGCACGGCCGGGTGGTAGCCGACCAGAAACTTGCGCCCGTCGCGCTCGATGACCCGGCCACGGGCCTCGCCGACGCTCTTGACGCCGAGCATCTTTTTGGCCGCCACGGTGCCGAGCAGCATGACGAGCCGCGGGTTCACAAGCTCGACCTGCTCGAACAGGTAGTTCGACGTGCAGGTGTTGACTTCGAGCGTGCGGGGCGTGCGGTTCTTCGGCGGCCGGCACTTGACCGTGTTCGTGATGAAGAAGTCCGACCTGTCCAGCCCCGTCCCTTCGAGGACGCTGTTGAGGAAGCGGCCCGTCGCGCCGACGAAGGGCTTCCCAGTCTCGTCCTCCTCCTTGCCGGGTGCTTCGCCGATGATCAACACCTTCGCCGTGGACTTCCCGTCGCCCGGAACCGCCAGCGTGCGCGACTCCCACAGCGGGCAGAGCGTACATGTGCGTATCTGCGCCGCCATCTCTTCGAGCCGCCGGGCCTTCTTCGACTTAGCCATCACACGCGCCCCCGCCCCGCCGGCTTGCAATTTGCATTCACCTGACGCAAAACGGCTCGTGACGGGTTCGGATAAAGACTTCGACCGGGGCGGGTGTGCTGAATGAAACTGTCGGAACTGGCGCGCGTCTATGACCACGTGAGCGCGGCGGGGAGCGACCCCAAAAGGATCGGGCTGCTGGCCGAGCTGCTGCGCGGCGCGCGCGGGCGCACCCTCGAAGCCGTCGCGCACCTGACGCTGGGCGAGCTGGTCGCGCCGCAGGTTTCGGACAAGCTCAACGTCGGGCCGGGCGCGATCCGCGACGCGCTCGCGCGCCTGTCGGGCCGCGGCGCGGAAGAGATCGAGCGCGAGACGCGGCGGACGGGCGATCTCGGCGAGGTCGTCGCCGCCAACGTCGAGGGCGCGGACAAGCTGACGGTTGACGAGCTGTATAGGCGGGCGAACCGCGCGGTCGGGCGCGGCGAGGAGCGGGCGAAGTTGGTCGAGCACGTCTTCGCGAACGCCGACCCGGCCGGCGCGAAATACTTCACGCGGATCGCGCTCAACCAGATGCGCATCGGCGTCGGCACGGGCACGCTCGTCCGCGCGATTGCCTCCGCCTTCAACGTCGAGCCGGCCGCGGTCGAACGTCTCTACGCGATGACAAACGACATCGGGCTGGCCGCCTCGCAGGCGCGTCGCGGCGGGCGCGCACTTGCCCGCGCGGGGCTGACGCTCTTTCGCCCCTACCAGTTCATGAACGCGCACAAGGTTGACGACCCGGCGCTAGTTTTTGAAAGGCTCGCGGGCAAAGACATCATCTTCGAGGTCAAGTACGACGGCGCGCGCTTGCAGATGCACGTCCGTAAGCCGAGCGCGCGTTCGCGCCCGGAGATCAGACTCTACTCGCGGCGTCTGAACGACGACACGGCGGCGATGCCGGACGTGGTCGCCTCGCTCGCCGAGGCGTGGCGCGGGGGCGACGCGATCATAGAGGGCGAGGCCGTCGCGTTCGATCCCACGTTGAGGCGGCGTCTGCCGTTCCAGTCGGTGCTGATGCGTCTGGGGCGCGTGCACAACGTACGGGAAACGGCGCGCGAAATCCCGCTCGTGCTCTTCCTCTTCGACCTGCTCTACGACCGCGGCGAGGACTTAATGAACGTGCCGCAATCGGAGCGCCGGCAGCGCCTCGAAAAACTCTTCCGCCCGACCGCGCGCGTGCGGATGACGGAGTCGGTCGTCTCGAATAAGCGCGCGGAGCAGGACAGGTTCTTCAAGCGGGCCGTGCGCGCGGGCCACGAAGGGATCATGGCGAAAGACCCGGACGCCGCGTACACGCCGGGCCGGCGCACCGAGAGCTGGATGAAAATCAAGCCGGCCTTCGAGACGCTCGACGTGGTCATCACGGGCGGCATCTACGGGTCGGGCCGCAGGCGCGGGCTGCTCTCAAGCCTCATCATCGCCGTGCGCCACAAGGACGAGTTCCTGACGGTCGGCAAAGTCGGGACGGGTTTTTCCGAGGAGCTGCTGAGGGATTTGACGGCGCGGCTCGAACCCGCGATCACGGCTGCGCGCGGCGGGACGGTCGAGGTCGAGCCGCGGATCGTCATCGAGGTTGACTTCCAGGACATACAGAAGACCGGCCGCTACCGCGCCGGCCACGTCCTGCGCATCCCGCGCTTCCGCCGCGAGCGCAAGGACAAGTCAACGCGCGAGGCCGACACGCTCGAACGCCTGCGCCGGCTCTACAGGCAGGCGCACTGAAAAGAAGCTGTTAGCTATTAGCTGTTAGCTTTTAGCAAGACCGAAAATCGGAGCCGGGGTGAAGGTTCAGAAGATGAAAGCTGCCTTCTTCCGGCTAACAGCTAACGGCCCCACTTGAGCAACCGCGCCCGCTTGAAGCAGAATGGGCGCAGGCTATACCGGCTTAAACTTTCCCCGAGGTTGCGGCGTAGTTCGGAGCGGGGCCGGCGTTCGGCCGCCCCGCGGTAAAATTCTTCTGCGCCCGCCGCGCCCACAGGCGCGGGCGTTGATTAAATGCTAAACTCTGCGGCGGCGCGGCCGGAGACTGAACGGCCGCGCCCGAAGAAGAGCCGATGACGACTCAAAGCAACACGCCGCCGGGGACGGACGAGCGCGCCATGGTGTCGCTCCCGCAGACGCTCCTGCGTTCGCGCGAACTGCTGTTCAACCGCGAGCTTTCGCTCCTCGAATTCTTCAGCCGCGTGCTCGAAGAGGCCGAGGACGCGACGCAGCCGCCGCTCGAACGACTCAAGTTCCTCGCCATCCTCTCGGCGAACGTGGACGAGTTCTTCATGATCCGCGTGTCGGGCCTGAAGGAGGAGCAGGAGCAGGAGGTGGTCGCCGCCTCGACCGACGGCCGCATGCCCGAGGAGCAGTTGGAGGAGATCAGGCGGCACATCCTCGGGATGACCGTCAGGCAGACGCGCTGCCTGCGCGACGGCGTGCTGCCGCAGCTCAAGGAGCACGGCGTCGAGATAGCCGCCTACAAGTCGCTCACGAAGGAAGAGAAGGAGGGGCTTTCGAGCTACTTCGAGGAAGAGATTTTCCCGGTGCTCACGCCGCAGGGCGTCGATCCCAGCCACCCGTTCCCGTACATCTCGGGGCAGAGCCTGAACATCGGCGTGATGGTCTCGCCCGTCGCCGCGCACGGCATCACGCGCTCGCTGACGGGCAAGGCGCAGCCGCGCTTCGTCCGCGTCAAGGTCCCGCCCGTCGCCCCGCGCCTCGTGCGCGTCGGGCAGTCGCCGGGAAAATTCGTCCTCATCGAAGACCTGATCATCTCGCACTCCGACATGCTGTTCCCCCGCATGGCGGTGGGGAGCGCGCACCTCTTCCGCGTCACGCGCGACGCGGACGTTGACGTGCGCGACTACGAGGCCGACGATCTCCTCCAGAGCATGGAGCAGACGCTCCGAAAACGTCGCTTCGGCAAGGCCGTCCGCATCGAGGTCACGCAGGGGATGCCGCAGCAGATGATCGATCTGCTCAAGCACGAGCTGGAACTCGGCGACGACGACGTTTACGAAACCGTCGGCCCGCTCGATCTGACGGGGCTGATGCAGCTCTACAAGCTCGACCGGCCCGACCTGAAAGACCGCCCGCTCGTCTCGGTCGTCCCGCCGCGGCTCAAGCGCGCCGAATCGATCTTCGACGCCATCCGCGAGCGCGACGTGTTCCTGCACCACCCGTACAACTCCTACTCGACCGTCGTCGATTTCATGGAGCAGGCGGCGCATGACCCGGCGGTCGTCGCCATCAAGATGTGCCTCTACCGCACCGGGCACAAGTCGCCCGTGCCGAAGGCGCTCATCGCGGCGAGCGAGGCGGGCAAGCAGGTGACGGCGCTCGTCGAGCTGAAGGCGCGCTTCGACGAGGAGGCCAACATCGAGTGGGCCAAGAAGCTTGAGAAGTGCGGCGTCCACGTCGTCTACGGCATCCTCGGCCTCAAGACCCACTGCAAGGTCGCGCTCGTGCTGCGCCGCGAGGAGGCGGGCCTGCGCCGTTACGTACACATCGCGACGGGCAACTACAACCCTGTCACCGCCTCCGTCTATACCGACTTCAGCCTGCTCACGGCCGACGACGACATCGGGGCCGACGCGGGCGAGCTGTTCAACTTCCTGACCGGCTTCTCGCGGCAGAAGGAGTACCGCAAGCTCCTCGTCGCGCCGGTTAACCTGAAGGAAGGGATGCTCGCGCTGATCGCGCGCGAGCGCGACCACCACCTGGCGGGGCGGCCCGCGCGCATCACGGCCAAGCTCAACCGCATCGCGGACGTTCAGATCATCCGCGCGCTCTACGAGGCTTCGCAGGCCGGCGTCCCCATCGATCTGGTCGTGCGCGGCGTCAGCATGCTCAGGCCGGGCGTCGCGGGCCTGTCGGAGACGATCACGGTGCGCAGCGTCGTCGGCCGCTTCCTCGAACACAGCCGCGTCTATCACTTCCAGAACGGGGGCGAGGAGGAAGTTTACGTCGGCAGCGCCGACTGGATGTCGCGCAACCTCGACCGCCGCCTGGAAGTGATCGCGCCCGTCCTCGACGCGCGCATCAAACGCTACCTGAAGGACACGGTGCTGGCCGCCTACCTGCGCGACAACACGAAGGCGCGGGTGCTGCGCCCCGACGGCACCTACGTGCGCGTGCCGCGCGCGCCGGGCGAGGAGGACTTCAACAGCCAGCTCTACTTCGAGGGGAACGCCGGCATCGACGCGGAGGTGCGCCCCGCATGAGGAAGAAGACGCGCCAGATCGTAGTCGTCGCCTTCGCCGCCGCGCTCGCGGGCTTCCTGCTGGCCGCGGGCTTCTGGTCTTTGAACAGGCCGCAGCGGCCGGCGGCGCAGCAGCAACAGCAGGCCGCGCAGCCGCAGGGGACGCAACAGCAGCAGGGACAGCAGCCGGCCGGGCAGAACGCACAGCAGGCCGCCGCGCAGCAGCAGCCGCAGGACGACGGCGGGATGTTGGGAGCGCTCGGCATTAACCAGCCGAGCGTGAACGATCCGATGCAGGAGGCGTCCGCCGAGTCCGACTGGCGCGTGCGCGTCCCGCGCATGATCCTC
>DATHBT010000188.1:0-22325 GCA_035295985.1 Pyrinomonadaceae bacterium
CGATCCGGGCGAGGCCGTGCCCGCGGGCGTCGAGAGAGTCTTCGCCGGCGGGGGAGACGAGGTGAGCGCCGCGGAGCAGTGGTCACTGCTGATGGAAGAGCCGCTGCTCGTCGTCGGCGGGACGCCCGGCGGGATTTTTAACCTGATCAAGCGCGGCGCGGCGAAGGGTAAATCAGTTAACTGGCACGAGAAGTTTTTCGATCTGGTCGTCGTTGACGAGGCGTCGCAGATGGGGCTGGCCGAGGCGTTGACCGCGGCGGCGTTCCTGCGCGACGACGGCCAGTTCATCGCCATCGGCGACCACCGGCAGATGCCGCCCATACTCGCGCACGCCTGGGACAGGGAGAGCCGCCGCGACCTCGAACGCACCCGGCCGCACCTCTCCGTCTTCGAGTACCTGCGCGCGCGCGGCTTCACCTCGGCCGCGCTCGACGAGTCGTTCCGCATCCCCGCCGAGATCGCAGACTTCCTCCGCAAATACATCTACGCCGAGGACGGCGTCGATTTCCGTTCCGCGAACCGCGAGCGGCTGCCCGCGCCCGATGTTAAAGAGGACTGGCTCCGCGCCGTGTTCGCGCCGGAGCACCCGCTCGTCGTCGTCGAGCACGACGAGCGCGGTTCGCAGCAGTCGAACGAGTTCGAGGCCGCGCTCGTCGAAGAGATCGCGCGCGCGGCGTCGTCACAGTTAAGGCTGGACGCGGAGCACGGCATCGGCGTCGTCGTCCCGCACCGCGCGCAGAAGGTTTTATTGCAAAAGCGCCTGCCTGAGCTGGCCGCGTCAATCGACACGGTCGAGCGCTTCCAGGGCGGCGAGCGCGACCTCATCATCGTCTCGGCAACGGTCTCCGACCGCGAGTTCGCGCAGCAGGAGAGCGGCTTTTTGCTCGAACCCCGACGCCTGACCGTCGCCGTCTCGCGCCCCCGCCGCAAGCTCGTCGTCGTCTCCTCGCGCGCCGTCTTCGACCTCATCCCCGCAGACCTCGACGAGTACGAGCGCGGCGCGCTCTGGAAGCACCTGCGCCACGAGTGCGCCGAGTCGATCCTGTGGGAAGGAAATTTGCGCGGAAACCGGGTCAGCGTGCGCGCGCTGAAATGTTGAAGACGCGGGTAAATGAGGCGGCGGTGCGATTGAAATAAGAAGGGGGGGCGCGTTTACCATGCGCCCCCTCTCGATTTTGAATGCACCCGGTAGGGCTCGAACCCATGACCTTCTGATCCGCATCAGGGCGCGTGCGGCTAGTGGCTCGGCAAGAGGAGCAAGGCGGCCTGTTGCTGTCCCGCAGCTGCGGGCACGCCGCCGCGCAAGGCCAACTGGCCGAGGCGCGTGAAGTTGATCGACTCGCCTAAGATTCGCACCGATTCCTGCGAGGCGTGGAAGCCCATCGAGTTCTCGGCCTCGACGAAGTCGAGGTAAAACTGCGCCTTGCGCTGGTAGTCGCGCGCCGCGGCGAGTTCCGCGTCCGACTTGCCCGCGGCCTTAGCAGTCTTGATGTCGTTGATGAGCTGCACGAGCGCGTCCATCGCGAGGTTGCGCATCTGGAAGGTGCGCCCCTGGTTGGTCTCGACGCGCGCGCGCAGCTCATCCTCGGGCCAGCGGTGGCAGGTCTGGCAGGCGCGCTGGATGTTCAGGAGCGGCGAGCGGATGTGGTGATCGCTCACCTTCATCGCGCCCTCGCGCTGGTAGGGCATGTGGCAGTCGGCGCAGGCCACGCCCGAACGCGCATGGATGCCCTGGTTGTACATCTCGAACTCGGGGTGTTGCGCCTTCAGGGCGTCCGCGCCCGTCTCGGCGTGCGTCCAGTCCTTGTGCTTCACCTCGTCGTAGTAGGCGACGATATTCTCGACCTTCAGACCCTTCGCCCAAGGGTAGGTGAGCCGCTTCTCCGGCCCCTTGAAATAGTATTCGACGTGGCACTGGCCGCAGACGAAGGTGCGCATCTCCTGACGCGTCGCCAGTTGGTTCACGTCGTAAGTGCCCTTGCGCCCCTGCTGCCGCCAACGCTCAAGGCTCGCGAGGTGCGCCGGGACGGGCTGATCGGACGAGGCGAGCGCCTGTAGCCCCTCAACGAAAGCGGGGCGCGTGACGCGCAGGGCCATCGTCTGCGAGTCGTGGCAGTCGATGCAGGCGACGGGGTGCGTGACGAGTTTGCGCGCCTCGAAGTAGGGCATCTTGTTCAGGGCCTCGAAGCCCTTGAAGATGTCGCCGCCCCCGAGCCGCTTGTAGGTGACGTAAACAGACGCGTGGCAGTTCATGCACGTGCCCGGCTGCTTGACGACGTCCTGGCGCTCGGTGAAGGTCTGGTCGTCGAGCATGTAGGCGTGGCCGCGCTCCTCGCGGAAGTCTTTCGCGAAGGCGTAGCCGGCCCACATCACTTTCAGGCGTGGATCTTCCTCAAGGCGGGACTGCGCGACGATGGATCGCGGGTCTCGCTCGGTCGGCGTGCGCGGGACGGCCTCGCTGCCGCCGTAGCGCGTCCGAACCTGGTCGACCGTGCGCCGGTAGCCGTCGAACTGGAGCGGGAAGTTCTTGCCCCAGACGGCGGGGTTCTCTGTGTCGTCGTTGAGTTCGACGACGCGGTAGAAGGGGTTGCGGGCCTCCTGCTTGCGCTCGAAGATGTTGGTCAGCAGCGCCAGCCCGCCGACGGTCGCCAGCACCGCGACCAGCGCGGTCAGTGGGATCACCTTGCGTGGATCGCGGTACCACCTGCGGCGCTCCGTCAGAACCTCGCCCGCGTCCTTCGTCTCGTCAGCCATTCTCGCCGTCTCCTCGAACCTGTCTGTTGTTAAGTTGCCGAGTGTCGCTAACTAGTTAACGAGATGCCCGACCGTGCGGTGGCAGCGCACGCACGAAGTCTCGTCCGACTCGCGGGGCGTGTGCGCCTCGATGGCCTCGACGATCTCCTGGTGGCACTTGCGGCACGCGCCCTCGGTGACCGCACGGTTGCGCGGCGTGATCCGCAGCGGGTCTGGGTGTCTGCCTGTCGTGAACGCGAACGAGTGCCAGAAGCCGTTCGAGGCTTTCGTCAGGTACTTCGGGATGAAGCCGGCCGGCGTGTGGCAGTCGTTGCAGACGGCGACGGCGCGGTGGCTCGACTTCAGCCAGCCCGAATAGTGCTCGCTCATGATGTGGCAGTTGGCGCAGGCCGCCGGGTCGTTCGTCAAGTACGACGCGCCCTTCGCGTAGACGAACGTGTAGGCCCCGACGCCGGTGGCTACGCCGAAGGCCGCCGCCAACACGATCAACTGGATTGTGCGCAGATTCATCCCGCCTATTCTCGCGCCGAAAAAAGTGTGACGCGAGCATAACCACGCGTAGTCGCAAACTGGTTGTGAAATTATTGTGCCGATCTAACCGGCCCGCCTTCATGTGAATTTCATCTTCTTCAAAAAAGCCGGGGCAAGGCTGTAACGGTCATCACGCCGAAAGCCAAATCGTGCATGACAATCCGCCTAGCCTTCACCGGCGAAATAGGTAGTCCCCAAGCCCCCGCACCACCCAATAAAGCATGCCTAATATGTGCAGGGGTGATTGCCTCATTGAAGTTGGCACACTATAGGCACACGAAGTAAGAAAGGGCAGCCCGCGGGCTGCCCTTAACTCATTGATTTATTTGATGCACCCGGCACGACTCGAACGTGCGACCTTCTGATTCGAAGTCAGACGCTCTATCCAACTGAGCTACGGGTGCGAGAGTTGTGTGCTCGTGGGTGAGGATAGCACGTGCGACGATGATTTTGCGCGCCGCTCTAGTCGTCCGAATGGCCCGGCCCTTCCTTCGGGCCGGAGGACTGGAACTCGCGGCGGATGAAGCGGACGAGGTCGTTGATCTGTTCGGGGGTGAGCCGGCCTTGGAAGGCGGGCATCCCGGCCTCCTTGTCGCCGCTGGCGATCTTGCGTGCGAACTGCTGATCCGTGTGGGCGATGGAGTGCTCGGTCTTGAAGCTCGGCACTTTGATGCGCACGCCCTCGTCGAGTTCGGCGATGCCGCCCTCGCCGTTCTCTTTGTGGCAGTTGACGCAGGTGGCGTTGAAGGTGGCGCGCGCGGAGGCGAGGTCGTCCGCGCCGGTGGCCCTGGGCGCAGGCGTCGCGGCCGAGTTGCCGGAGTTTACGACGACGGTGCGGTTCGAGTTGCCGATTGAGGTGCTGGTGTTCGTCGCCGTGGCGCAGGCGGCGGCGAAGAATGCGGCCGCGAAGATGAGCAGGCCAAGTTTGAGTCGTCTCATTGCGGGGCGGTCGGTCTCCGTAAATTTTGATCCGCGTGGTCGGGCCCTGGCTGGCGGACGCGGCGCGAGTATAGCCCGGCGCGCGGGCGTTCAGGAAGTTCGCGCGCCGGGGGCGGCGGGCTGCTCGTCGCGGTAGTGTTCGACCAGTTCGGCCAGACGCTCCTTGTCGCGCTCCATCAGCTCCTGGAACTCGACGCCGAGGCCGACGCGCTCCAGGCAGTACCTGACCTCGCCGCGCAAAATCCGCTCGCCGTCGCGGAGCCAGAGGCGCAGGTAGAGTTGCTGGCCCGCCGTCAGCTCGCGCCCGGTCTGTATGAAGCAGCCGCCGACGCTGAGCGAGGTGACGCGATCCTGCCAGAAGCAATAGGCGTCCTCGCCCCAGTAGGTTTTGATATTAACTCGCACGCGCTCATACCTTCGCTTCTCCATGTGCTACTCCCTTTGAGGCAGACTTCGGGGCTGAGGACTGAACGCGGCTTGCGCTGATAGTTACGCGGCGCGCGGGGTTTTGGCAAGTGTTCGCCGTGCGCGCCGAGTGAGTGCGCCGCCGTTTGCAATCTCGCGCCGCGCCAAGCACAATAGCCCGCGCGAAAACGGGCCGCGCGCGGGCCTCCCACTTCTCCCGCCCGCGCGACATACCCAGGAATGATCTGAAAGAGAGAGCAGGTGTAAGCGGCATGAGTACAGACAAAGTGCAGGGTGCCCCCAACCGCGGCTCGCTCCGCCTGGCCGAGCGCGGCGCGCAGGGTGAGGACGAGCAGCCCCGTGCGGCGCTGCCGCGCCAGTTCGTCAACTTCACCTTCTACCACGCGCGCCCCGAATGGCGTCTGCTCGGCGAGGAGACGAAGGAGGCCGCGCGCCGCGAGTTCGTCGCGGTCGTTGACGAGTTCCGGCCCGAGCTGCTGATGCACTCCTACTCGATTGCGGGCCTCCGCGCGAACGCCGACCTGATGCTCTGGCGCATCGGCTACTCGCTCGACCCCTTTCAGGAGATGACCGCGCGCCTCAACCGCACGGTGCTCGGCCGCCACCTCGAAGTGTCGCAGTCGTTCCTCTCGATGACGAAGCGCTCGATGTACATCGACAAGGACAACCCGGAGCACGTCGAGGATCGCCTGCACGTCGTGCCGGGGCGGTCGAAGTACCTGTTCGTCTACCCGTTCGTGAAGACGCGGCAGTGGTACGCGCTCCCCGTCGAGGAGCGGCAGACGATGATGGACGAGCACATCCGCATCGGCTCGAAGTACCGCTCGGTGAAGCTGCACACGACCTACTCGTTCGGCCTCGACGATCAGGAGTTCGTCGTCGCCTTCGAGACGGAGGAGCCGGCGGACTTCCTCGACCTCGTGCAGGAGCTGCGCGAGACGAAGGCCTCCGCGTACACGCTGCGCGACACGCCGATGTACACCTGCCGCCAGCGCGCACTCGCCGAGTGCCTGGAGGCGCTCGGTTGAGGCACGGGAGCGCGACCCAGAAGCTTAACGGGCGCGGCACGCGGTCGGGAACAGAAGCCCCGATCAAGTGCCGCGCCCTTCTGCGTCTGTGCCTTCGCGTCGTCCTGTCGCTCGGCCTTCTCCCGCAACTCGCCCACGCGCAGACGACTGCCGACCCGCGCGAGGTAGCCCCCGCCGGCGCGACCGTTCGGCAGACCCCCAATCGAACCTACGAATATCTGTGGTTTGAAGCGGAGAACATGCGCGGCTTTGCGACCGACAAGCGCAACGAGCCGATCCCGAATCCTTCCTGGCTTAATCAGCCGCGCGAGAAAACGCCGGGGTGGGGGATGAACGGGCCGGGCGTGAGTGCGGAGTGGACGCAGGGCGGAGAGAGCGAGTGGAACTCGGCCGCCGCCAGCGCAGACGAGACGCGCGCCGCGCTCCACCACGACTTGGAAGTGCCGCGCGCGGGCCGCTACCGAGTCTGGGTGCGCTACGCCGACTGGGCCGGACGCGACGAGGCGTTCACCGTCCGCCTCGCGCAGCAGGGCAAAGAGGTTGCGCGCCACGAGTTCGGCGCGCGCGACCGCCTCGACCGCCAGGACGAGGTGAGCGCCTACTGGGGCTGGGCGTTCACGTGGGACGCGACGCCGGAAGTCTCGCTCGCCAAGGGCGCGGCCCGCGTCTCGGTCGAGATCGAGCGCGCCTCGGCCGCGCGCCGCCACGTCGATTGCCTGCTCGTCACCGACGATCCGAATTTCGTCCCCGAAGGCAGGCGCAAGCCGGAGTTCGCCGGTTGGCGCGTCCTGCGCGAGTGGTCTGCGCGGCGCACGCCCGTCACGCCTCTCATCACGGCGGACGCGGCCGGCGAAGTGCCGCGCCTGTGGCAGCGGCCGAAGGTGGCGGGGCGCGAGTTCCTGATGCCCTGGAACGTCTCGGCGAAATTCTGGGAGCTGTACGAGACGCCGGCCGCCGGCCGCCCGCTCTACCCGTTCCACGTCGAGGAGCACCTGGTCGAGCCGTTCGTCGAGAAGTACAGGGGCGCGAAGGACGTGCCGCTCTTCTCGTCGAAACTGGTCGCGCCCGTCATCTACATCAACGACGTGCCGCGGCTGCTCAAAGAGGGCAGCCCGTTCGTGAACTACCTGCGCGAGACGCGCGCCCCCTTCGCCATCCTGATTAACTACGGCACGGCCGAGATGCCCGAGGGCGAAGCGCAGGCCGCCTGGAAGCTCCTGACGGGCGAGCTGCGCGAACAGTTCCTGGGGTGGGTCTCAGGCGAGAGCATCGGCTACGTCTATCCGCAGGTGGCCGCGGGCCTGACGCTCACGCCCGCGATGCCGCGCCGCCAGATGCTCGAAGCCTACCGCGATGCCTACACGCGCGAGCTTGATAAGAAGTGGTCAGCGATCTTCCGCACGCCCACGGGGCCAATGTGGGACAAGCTGATCGCGGCGCAGTCCACTTCGACTACGGCCTACGCGCACGCGCTCGGCGCGTGGGGGTCGCGCCTGATCGGCATCGAGACCGCGGCCGTCCAGCCGAACACGGCGATGCGCATGGCCTTCGCGCGGGGCGCGGCGCGGCAGACTAATGGTGCGTTCCTCTACTACCACGCGCCCAACTTCGGCGACACCGCGACCACCTTCACGCGCACGATGAACTTCGCCGGCCCGGATCATTTCTTCCACACGCGCTACGGGCCGACGATGGGGCCTTCGCTCTCCTGGTATCGGAAAAGCTACTACCTCTACTACATGGGCGGCGCTTCGGCCGTCTATCTCGAACAGGGCTATGACCAGTTCTTCAAGCCGGGGCCGGGCGAGCACCCCTTGCAACTGAACCCGCTGGGGCGCATCACGGAGGAGTTCATGCGCTTCGCCGAGCGCCACCCGGAGCGCGGCGTGCCCTACACTCCCGTCGCCTTCCTGCTCGACCCCGCGCACGGCTGGGACATGACCGACTGGCCGCACTGGCCCTTCGGCGTCGCGCAGATCGAGCGCCACGATCACGCACTGCGCGAGTTGTTCGGCGCGGCCTACTACCCCGCGAACGCCGTCGAGGGCGAGCCGGCGACGGCCGACCGACAGGCTTTCGTCAACTCCGCCTTCGGCGACATCTTCGACGTGCTCGTCGCCTCCGAGCGGCACGCCGCCGCGCTCGACTCCTACCGCGCCCTCGTCGTCGGCGGGCGCGTCGAATGGCCCCGCGGCTTCGCGGAACGGCTGAGAACTTACGTGCGCGCGGGCGGCACGCTCGTCCTCAACGCCGCGCAGGCGAAGGGGCTGCCGGAAGACTTGCTGGGCGTGCGTCTGACGGGCGCGACTGCCGAGGCCGACGACGCGCGTTGCCTTTCGCCCGGCGAGTCTTCCGCGAACCTGCAAGGCTCGGTCTTTAGCTACGAGCGCATCGAGCCGCGCACTGCCAAGGCGCTCGTCGAAACGCCTACGGGCGACGCGCTCGTGACCGTAAACCGTGTCGGTCGCGGGCAGGTCGTCTTCGTCGCCGTCCCCGACCTGCTCGGGCTGGACGAGCGCATCGCCGCGCCGGCCGCGCACGCGCTCGTCCACCTGCTCGCGGAGGCCACACCCGTCAGCGTCGAGGGCGACGTGCAGCACCTCGTCAACCGGACGCCTACGGGGTGGGTCGTGACCATCTTCAACAACGACGGCGTGGACAAGCCGCAGCAGGGCATGGCCCGCGTTGACCGCCGCGCCGTCCGCCCCGCCGCGCTCGGCCTGCGCGGCAAAGAGATCGCATCGGCGCGCGAGTGGACGAACGAGACTGCGCTCGCCGTCACGAAGGACGCACAGGGCCGTCCCTCAGTCAGGCTGGAAGTCCCGCCCGGCGGCGTGCGCGTCGTCGAACTCGTCGAGCGGCGCTAGCCGGGCGCCGCGCATTCCGTCCGTAACCGGCAAAGTAGCCGTAGGTTGGGGTTGAGGTGGGACGTAAGTCGGGATGGCCCGCGCGCCGTTGCAATCCGCGCGGCAGTTCCTTTAGCATGGCGCGTCTTCAAGTCGGGCGTCGGATCGAGTGGGGTTTCCGGGGATGAAAGTTGCACGCAGGTGGCTCATCAGCGGCGACGTGCAGGGCGTCGGCTACCGCTTCTTCGCGCAGCGCGCGGCGGCCCGCCACCAGGTCGCGGGCTACGTGCGCAACCTGGCGGACGGCCGCGTCGAAGTCCTTGCCGAAGGCACGCAGGAGTCGGTCGAGGGCTTCAAGCACGACATCGCCGCCGGCCCCTCCCACGCACGCGTCGAACAGCTCGACGAACTCAACGTCGAACCCACAGGCTCGTACACCACATTCAGGATAGAAAGGTAAAGAAGCTGTTAGCTGTTAGCTATTAGCTGTTAGCTTCCGCGTGCTTCACGCAACGAGCGGCTAACAGTGTAACGGTCAGCCTCCGAGAGGTCTGGCTAACAGCTAACAGCTAACAGCTAATAGCTGATCATGGACGATCTCAAGCGACTCATCCGCGAGGTGCCCGACTTCCCGAAGCCCGGCATCAACTTCTACGACATCACGACCTTGCTCAAGCACCCGGAGGGTCTGCGCAAGACCGTTGACGCGCTCTCGAAGTCGTTCGAGGGCGAGCGCGTTGACACGGTCATCGGCATCGAGGCGCGCGGCTTCATCTTCGCGCCCGCGCTCGCCTACCACCTCGGCGCGGGCTTCGTCCCCGTCCGCAAGCCGCGCAAGCTCCCGGCCGAGTGCGTCTCCGTCTCCTACGCGCTCGAATACGGCCAGGACACTTTGGAGATGCACCGCGACGCCGTCGGCCAGGGCCACCGCGTCCTCATCGCGGATGATTTGCTCGCCACAGGCGGCACGGCCAAGGCCGTCTGCGACCTGGTCGAGAAACTCGGCGGCACGGTCGCCGGCCTGGGCTTCGTCGTCGAGCTGGAATTCCTCCCCGGCCGCAAAAGATTGGAAGGCTACGACGTGCGCTCGCTCATCAAGTACCAGTCTTGACGCGCTCGAAGGTGTGCCGTCGGGCAACTGGACTGCGGCCGCGAACGTCTGTTACTTTCACGTCTTCGCTCCCGTAGCTCAGTTGTATAGAGCGATCGCCTCCTAAGCGATAGGTCGCTGGTTAGAGTCCAGCCGGGAGCACCACATTTTGATCGGCAGAGAGGGCTTCGTCGGCCCTCTTTTCTTTTTGCCGTTCGCGTCCGCGAAAAAAGTCTTGTAGCACCAGCGCGACTGCGTTTAGAATCCCGTTCGCTTGGCGTTCGCCCGGAAATTTCAACGAGCCGAGGGAGGGAATCGTGAGCACAGTCGTCCAGGAATTCTACTACCCCGACCGCACCACCAAAATCTCCTGCCCGCTGTTCATGGCCTCGGTCTCGGCGGGCTTCCCGTCGCCGGCCGAGGACTACATCGAGGGCCGGCTCGACCTCAACCGCCACCTCATCAAGCACCCGGCCGCCACCTTCTTCGTCCGCGTCGCCGGCGACTCGATGATCGACGCCGGCATACACCCCGGCGACATCCTCGTCGTTGACCGCGCTGTCGAGCCTGCGGACGGCCGCGTCGTCATCGCGGTCATCGACGGCGAGCTGACCGTCAAGCGCATCGCGCAGCGCGGGGGCCGCCTCTACCTCGTGGCAGATAACAGCCGCTACGCGCCCCTCGAAATCCTCGAAGAGATGGAGTTCGAAATCTGGGGCGTCGTCACCACGGTCGTCCACCACCTCTGAACCTCCCGCGAGGCGCAACGCCCATGCGTCCGCCCGTCTTTGCACTCGTCGATTGCGACGACTTCTACGTCTCCTGCGAGCGCGTCTTCGCGCCTCGTTTGCGCGGGCGCGTTGTCGTCGTGCTCTCGAACAACGACGGCTGCGTCGTCTCGCGCTCGGCCGAGGCGAAGGCCATAGGCGTCACGATGGGCGCGCCCCTCTTCAAGGTGCGCGGCCTGCTCGACGCTCACGGCGCGAAAATCTTTTCCTCGAACTACGAACTCTACGGCGACATGTCGCGGCGCGTGAGGCGCGTCCTGGAAGAGTGCGCGCCGGAGGTCGAGACTTACTCGGTTGACGAGTGGTTCCTGAACCTGTCTTGCTTCCGCGAGGAAGAGTTGACGGACGTTGCGCGGCGGGTTCGTGAGAAGATCAAAAAATGGCTCGGCCTCCCGGCGTCCGTCGGCGTCGCGGCGACGAAGACCCTGGCGAAGCTGGCGGCGCGACTGGCGAAACGTTCGCCGAAGAGCGTGGGCGTCGTCAACCTGTTCAACTCGCCGCACGCGGAGCGGGCGCTGGCGCTGACGGCGGTCGGCGACGTGTGGGGCGTCGGCCCGCGCCTCTCTGCGAAGCTCAACGCGCGAGGTGTCCGCACGGCGCTCGACCTGCGCGACGCTGAGGAGCGCCGCATGCGGCGGCTCGGAGGCGTCGTCTTGCAGCGAATCGTCCTTGAGCTTCGCGGCGTCTCGTGCCTGCCGCTCTCGGTCTGCCCGCCCGACCGCAAGAGCGTCGTCTGCTCGCGCTCCTTCGGCCGCGCGGTCGAGACGTTTGACGAGCTGCGCGAGGCCGCGGCCTTCCACGCCTGCCGGGCGGGCGTAAAACTCCGCCGCGCGCGCCTCGCCGCGAACGTCCTCGTAGTCTTCGCCGGGACGAGCCGCTTCGAGACGGAGGGTCGCTACGAAAATTCAGCGACACTCGCCCTGCCCGCGCCGACCGACTACACGCCCGAACTCATACGCCACGCGCGCCTCGGCGTCGAGGAGATTTACCGCGCGGGCGTCAGGTTCAAGAAGGCCGGCGTGATGCTGCTCGACCTCGTCCCCGCCGCGCCCGTCCAGTCCGTCATGCACGATCGCTGCGACCGCGCACGCGCCGCGCGCCTCATGCAGACGCTCGACGAAGTCGCGGCCCGCATGGGTCATCGCGCCCTGCGCTTCGCCGCCGCCGGCTTCGACCAGCGCTGGCGCATGCTCTCGCTCGAACGCTCCCCCCGCTGCACCACGCGCTGGGCCGAACTGCTGCGCCTCCGACCCTCCCCGGCCGAGTGAAAAAGCGCCCCGCGGAAAATTTAACTCTTGACCGGGGCGGTAATGTCGGCTAAAAAAACTCCCCCGACGCGTGGGCCGGAGCCTCATGCCGGCGTCTATCAAGTTAGAGGCAGTGTTCCAGGGCGCAGAAGTGATCGCGGCGGCAGGCTGCCGACCCCTTGCGGCCACGGCGAACTCTAACGTTCTCTACCATCTCACGGGAAAGGACAATGCACATGGGCAGAAGACAGTTGTGGCGGAGGGCAGTCTCTCTCTGCTTGGCGTTCACCATCCTCGGCGTGCACACGGCCCGCGGGGTCGCGCCGGGGACGGCCGCGCCCGCCGGCGGCCTCGATGTCTCGGGGCGCGTGACCGTGGACGGCCAGGACACGCTCCCCGGCGCTACCTTCTTTTCGGGCGGGAGGATCGAAACGGCGGACGATTCCGAAGCCACGATCAGCCTCGGCGAACTCGGGCGTGTCCGCTACGACGCGAACTCCGCAGGCGTGCTGAGCTTTGCAGAGGCCGCCACGAGCGGACGGTTGGAGGGGGGGCGGGTCACGGTGTCGAAGCCCGGCGGCGTCACGGCGACGTTCAGCACTAAAGACGGCACCGTCGCGGCGGACGTACAGGAAGCCGCCGTCTTCTCCATCGACGTTACGGGGGACGGCACGGTCGTGTCGTCGCTGAGCGGGCGCGTGCGCTTGCAGGCGGCCGGAGGGGGCAGGGAGTTGGCGCCCGGCGAGTCCGCCACATTCAGCCAGGGCGGCGGAACGACGCAGGACGATGACGACGGACTTAGCAACGAGAAGAAGGCGGCCATCATCGTGGCGTTAGGGGCCGTGGCCGCAGTCGTCATCATCCTGCTGGCGCGGGACGACGATGAAGCGCCCCCGCAAATCAGCCCGAGCCAGTGAGGGACATCGCAGCCCCGCCCGGCGGGAGGCGGGAAGCTTGAGAGCCCGCTCTTCGAGAAGACCGGCGCGCAGAGTAGAAGGCCGGCACACGGTCGGCACACAAAAAAGGTTGCGGGCGTCCTCGCGAGGACGCCCGCAACCTTTTCTGATCCTGGGAGGGCGGCTAGTGGGTCTCGAACCCACGACCTCAAGATCCACAATCTTGCGCTCTAACCGACTGAGCTATAGCCGCCGCAAATTTTCGGACGCGGTCAATACTAGCGAAGCGCCGCGGGTCTGACAAGAGCGCGCCGCCGCCGCCGTCTGTGAGCGCGGCGGCGCGCGTTGTAGTCGCTGTTCACCGACCGTTGAGATGACGCCCCCGGCAGGGCTCGAACCTGCGACGATTCGTTCAGATCGTGAGGAAGTCGCTGGCTGGCCTGATACGCTTTTGCTGGCCGTTCCTGGCAGGCTCGACCCTGAGACAGACGGCGTTGGCGTTAGTCCCCAGATTGGAGTCCTCCAAGAAGTAGACTTCGCGCGTGCCGGGGCAATAGACGGCGAGCAAGTCGTACTCGCCGGCCGCGCGGAGTTTCGTGTGAGTGCCGTTCTTGTCGGCGTATGAGTTTCTGAGGTTCACGTTGATGAAGCCGTCGCGCAACTTTCCCGATCTGACCTGCACGCGCGCCACCCGTCCGGCCTTTTCCGCAAGCAGGTCGTAGCGGGCGTGTTCGGTGAGCAGCACCCCGACGTTCCAGCCCAACTCTGTAAGTCGGGCGATGGCGAAGGCGAGTGCGATGTCGCCTTTGACTTTTAACTCATGCATATCGAATACCCCCGGTAGGACTCGAACCTACAACCCCATCCTTAGAAGGGATGTGCTCTATCCAATTGAGCTACGGGAGCACGTATCCTGAGAGAGCGGGGCGATGTTATCATGCGGGCCGTCGAGCACGTCAAATCTGGTGAGGGTTGATGGATAAGCGTAAGAGTCAGGCGCGTTGGGCGGCGCTGCTGGCCGCCACGTTGATCGCCACGTACCTGTGCTGGCTGATGCTGCGGCCGTTCGTGGACGTGCTGGCGTGGGCCACCGTCCTCGTCATCCTCTTCTACCCCGTCCACCGGCGGCTGGTCGAGCGCACAAAGAGGCCGGCGACGAGCGCCATCGTCTCGTGCGTGCTCGTCATCCTCGTCATCCTCATCCCGCTCACCCTGATCACGCTGGCGCTCATACGCGAGTTCTCCGGCGCGGCGCAGGCCCTGCAAAACTACGCCTCCTCGCTCCTCGATCCGAACTCCCCGACGACGGGCCGGCTGCTCCAATGGCTCAGCCCCTACATCGACATCGAGCAGCTACGCAACCCCGAAGCTATCCGCGGGCACGTCGAGCGCGTGGGCGGGTCGCTCGCGCAGAGCACGCTGGGGCTGGTCGGCGGCGCGGTCGGGGCGGTCGTGCAGGTCTTCTTCATCATCTTCACGATGTACTACCTATTCCGCGACGGCGAGGGGATCATACGCGGGCTGCCCGACGTGCTGCCGCTGGAGACCGCGCAGAGCGAGGAGATTTTCGCGCGGACGAAGGAGGTGATCGGCGCGAGCGTCTATGGCGTGCTCGTCATCGCGGCCGTGCAGGGGACGCTCGGCGGGCTGGCCTTCTGGATGCTGGGCCTGCCGTCGCCGCTCGTCTGGGGCGTGGTGATGACCTTCATGTCGCTCATCCCGATGGCCGGCTCCTTCGTCGTGTGGGTCCCGGCGGCCGTCTATCTCGCGGCGACGGGGCAGTGGTGGAAGGCCGGCATACTCACCTTCTGGGGCGCGATAGTCATAGGCTCGATAGACAATTTTTTGCGGCCGAAGCTGGTCGGCGAGCGGACGAAGTTGCATGAGCTGTTCATCTTCTTCTCGGTGCTCGGCGGCTTGCAGGTCTTCGGCGTCCTCGGCCTCGTCCTCGGCCCCGTAGTCCTCGCCATCACGCTCGCGCTCTTCGACGTGGTGCGCCACGCCGGGCGGCCGGTCAGCGAAACCCTTCGCGACGATCTGTTCGTCGAGAAGGTGGACACGGGCGACGAAAGCGGCGCGCGGCCGGCGGCCGACTCACCGCCCGCGGGCCGTGACGAGGCGAAGGCCGAAGAGGGCGTGTGAGGGCGGCGCGACTAAGATGACGAACGCGGGGCGGGCGTGTGAGACATGATTGATGAGAGGCAGAATCCCTGGAAGACTCTTTCGACGAAACCGATCTACGACAACCCGTGGATCGGCGTGCGCGAGGACGCAATCATCCACCCGAACGGCGAGCGGGGGATTTACGGCGTCGTCCACTACAAGAACACGGCGGTCGGCATCCTGCCCGTCGAGGACGGCCACATCTACCTCGTCGGCCAGTACCGCTACCCGCTGGGAAAATATTCGTGGGAGATTCCCGAAGGCGGCTGCCCGGAGGGCGAAGACACTCTGACGGCCGCGCGCCGCGAGCTGGAAGAGGAGACGGGCCTGCTCGCGCGCCGCTGGCGCAGGCTGGGCGAGGCGCACCTCTCGAACTCGGTCTCGGACGAGGTGGCCGTCTGGTACGTCGCGACCGACTTAGAGCAGAGCGAAGCGCGTCCCGAAGCGAGCGAGCAGTTGGTGATCAGGCGAGTGCCGTTCGAGCAGGCAGTTCAGATGGCGCTGACGGGCGAGATAACTGACGCGCTCAGCCTCCTCGCGCTGATGCACTACCGGCTGACGGTCACAGACGGCGGGTGAGATCGCCCTGGTAAGATTGGTTCGTGAAAACAGTTGACCGAAAAGGAGCGGGCCGCCGATCTCGGAGATCGGCGGCCCGTCGTGTCCCACTCTTTCGGGACTTGAGAAACTACGCGGCGTAGCGGTCGTCAACCGTCACGGACTCGGCGAAGACTCTGCGGCCGTTCAGGGCGTCGTCGATGATCTCGCGCACGGCGGCCACGTCCGGGTTCACGTCCATCCGGTCGCAGGCGCGCAGGTGGCGCAGGATGCCCTCGGTCGCGATGTCGAGGGCGGGGCCGCTCAATTTCGAGTAGCGGCGGGCCTGGATGTGGTCGATCAGTTTGAGCCGCTCCTCAAGCGGCAAGGTCACGTTGAAAGTCACTTTAACTCCTGCTCCTTTTCCGTCCGCCGCCTCCGGCGGGTATTGGGCACTATGAAAGCTGAATTTAGATGTCCGACACATCCCGTTGGATGTGTTTTCGTTTCAATTCTCCGAAAAACGGCGGTCTAATCTCCCACGGTTCAGACCGCTGCCAACAAGTCGGAGAAGCTCGGAGGCCAAGAAAAGGGGATTGTAATTCAACTCGTGAAAAAATTCTAGAACTTTTTTCGGCCTTGACGCCAAGGTAAGCGGGCAAGGTAAGTTGCTGAATAAAGACGGTTTAACGAAGCAGGGCGGGGTGGGTTTGCGGCGAACGGGGGCGGATTCAGGCGGGCGGGCCGATTGACGATCAAGTAGGTTGAAGATAGGTAGGACGTTCGGACGGGCGCGCGGCGGCGTTGCGCGGTAAGTGTTAGAGCCGGCCTTTAGCGACTCACAAAGCGGCCCCGCGCGCCCGTCTTCCGGTCTGAAATCACGTGCGGGAGTGCTACTTCCGGGGCACGACCGTATCTTTGATGCCTTTGCCGAGGCGGAACTTGAGCGTCGTTTTGGCCGGAATCTGGATGGTCTCGCCGGTCTGCGGGTTACGGCCCTCGCGCGCCTTCCGCTCGGAGAGGACGAGTTTGCCGAAGCCGGGCAGGACGAACTCGCCGTTATCCTTGACCTCACGGCTCGCCAACTCCGCCAACTCGTCGAAAAACTCCTTCACCTGCGCGCGCTTAAGGCCGGTCTTATCGGCGAAGTGGTTGAAGACCTCCGACTGTGTCATGCGCTTCTTGCCTTCTCTGGTCGCCATGTCGAAGTGTGGATACCTCCTGTAAATTGGGAAAAAATGGGAAATCGTGCAGGGGTGGTATATCACACCCGACGCCCCCGCGTCTGCAAAAAAAGGCAAAAAACGGCTATTTTTTTCTGAAAACTCTTGGTTTCTGCCGATTCCACGCACGTCCTGGAAGGCCACGACCTACGGCGACTCCGGCAGAACACTCCGAGGCGGCCCCGCGACTCGCCGGAGATACCTCCCAAACGGAAGCGGTAGAGGCGTTTAGGGCGATCCTAAGCTAAAACCCCGCCACGAGTTTTTGCTTACCAGCCGACGCCGTTTTTGCTGTAACATCCCGTGGTCGTCCGTTAAAAACGCGCGCCGTCGTTACGCGGCCAGAGAATGCGCCGCGGCACGCCTGTACTGACGGCCCGCTCCGCGCCCGCAGTTTGACACCGAACACAACGAAAGGAAGCCCACCATGAGAGAAAGGCCCGACGCCCTGTCAGGCTTCGCGCGGCTGTGCGCCCTCGCGTGCGCCCTGTTTCTGGCGGCCGGCGCGCTCCAGGGGCAGACCACGCAGGAGACCCCGCAGACCTCTACGATGGCGACGCCCACGCCGTCGCCTGCCTCGGCACCAAGTCCGACGCCGACGCCGGTCAACTGGTCGCAAGACCCGTTGCTGCGCAGCTTCGTCTGGCGCGGCATCGGCCCGGCGAGCATGGGCGGGCGCATCGACGACGTGGCCGTGGTGGAAAGCAACCCCTACATCATCTACGTCGGCTTCGCCACCGGCGGCGTCTGGAAGTCCACGAACAACGGCACGACCTGGACGCCCATCTTCGACACCTACTCGACCGCCTCAATCGGCGACATCGCCGTCGCGCCTTCCAACCCGAACACGGTCTGGGTCGGCACGGGTGAGCCGAACAACCGTCAGAGTTCGAGCTTCGGCGACGGCGTCTATAAGTCAACGGACGGCGGCAAGACCTTCACGCACATGGGCCTGCGCGAGACGCAGACCATCGCGCGCATCCTGATCGACCCGCGCGATCCGAACACGGTTTACGTCGCGGCGGTCGGCCACCTGTTCGGGCCGAACAGGGAGCGCGGGGTTTTTAAGACGACGGACGGCGGGCGCACGTGGGCGAACGTCAAGTTCATAGACGAGGACACGGGCTTCATAGACATGGTGATGGATCCGTCCGACAGCAAGACGCTCTACGCCGCCTCGTACCAGCGGCGGCGCACCTCCTGGGGCTTCAACGGCGGCGGGCCCGGCAGCGGCATCTGGAAGACGACGGACGCGGGCCGCACCTGGAAGCGACTCGAAGGCGGGGGGCTGCCCGAGGTGAAGCCCTTGGGCCGCATCGGCCTCGACGTGTCGCGGTCGAACCCGAACGTCGTTTACGCGCAGATCGAGGTCGGCGCGAGCACAGGGACGGGCGGCGAGGAGCCGGTCGTCGCGCAGGCCACGCCGACGCCCGTGCCCGGCGCGACGCCGTCACCTTTGCCGTCTCCGAGACCGCAAGCCTCGCCGACCCCCACGCCGCTCGACCCGAAGAAGCCGGGCGTCTGGCGCTCAGACGACAAGGGCCGGACGTGGCGACACGTCAGCAACGAGAACAACCGGCCGATGTACTACAGCAAGATTCGCGTCGATCCGCGCAACCCGGAGACGGTTTACGTCGGCGGCCTCAACCTGAGCAAGTCCACTAACGGCGGCAAGACTTTCAGGTCGCTCCAACCCAACATCCCGCACAGCGATCACCACGCCATCTGGATCAACCCCGCGAACAGCAACCACGTCATCGACGGCAACGACGGCGGCCTCATCTTCTCCTACGACGGGGGCGAGACCTGGGAGTACGTCAACACCATCCCGGCCGCGCAGTTCTACGCCGTCTCGGCCGACATGCGCCGGCCCTACTACGTTTACGGCGGCCTGCAGGACAACGGCTCGTGGGGCGCGCCCTCGGCGACGCGCTCGTCCGCAGGCATCACCAACGCCGACTGGTTCCGCGTCGGCGGCGGCGACGGTTTTTATACGCAGAACGACCCGACCGACCACCTGACCGTCTATGCCGAGTCGCAGAACGGCGCGATGCAGCGGCTCGACATGCGCACGGGCCGCAGCGTCAGCATCCGCCCCCGGTCAGCGCAGCAGCGGCGCGGCCCCGGCGGCGGACAGCAGGCCGTGGCAGCGACGCAGCCGCCCTCGACTCAACAGGGCGGCGTTTCCGGCCAACCTCCGCCGCAGTCCGGCGCGACCCCGCAGCCGGGCACGCAGACGGCGGGCGCTCCTCCGCCCGGCACGCAACTGCCGGCGACGCCCGCGGCCGAAGACGTCATGCAACAGCTCGCCGCGCTCGCAGCCGCGCAGGGGTTCGGCGGTCTGGGCGGCCAGCCCAACGTCGTGCCCGCGCCGCCGCCCGGCACGACCTACCGTTTTTACTGGAACTCGCCGCTCGTCCTCTCGCCGCACAACCCGCGCATCGTTTACGCGGGCGGCAACCGCCTCTTCAGGTCGCTCGACCGCGGCGACACCTGGACGGCCTCGCAGGATTTGACGAAGGCGATTGACCGCAACACGCTCTCGATCATGGGCGTCCGAGGCAACCAGCCGATGGCCTCGAAGAACGACGGCTACCAGACTTACGGCCACGTCACGACCGTCGCAGAGTCGCCCGTCGTCCCCGGCGTCCTCTGGGTCGGCACGGACGACGGCAACGTGCAGGTCAGCCGCGACGGCGGCGCGACGTGGGCGAACGTCTCGAAGAACGTACCCGTACTTTCCGAGAAGGCGGGCGAGCTGTACCACGTCTCCCGCGTCGAGCCTTCGCGCTTCGACGCGGCCGTCTGCTACCTCGCCGTTGACGGCCACCGCTTCGACGATCACCGCCCTTACGTTTACGTCACGAACGACTACGGCGCGACGTGGAAATCCGTCAGCGCGAACCTGCCGGCCGTCGGCAACGTCAACGTCGTCCGCGAAGACCCGAAGAGCCGCACCCTCCTCTACGCCGGCACGGAGTACGGCCTCTTCGTCTCGCTCGACGGCGGCGCGTCGTGGCAGCGCTTCATGTCGGGCATGCCGACCGTGCGCGTTGACGACATACTCGTCCACCCGCGCGACAACGATCTGATCGCCGGCACGCACGGCCGCGGCATCTTCATCCTCGACGACATCACGCCGCTCCAACAGCTCGCCGCCCGCGTCACCTCCGCCGACTCCCACCTCTTCGAAGTGCGTACCGCCGTCCTCTGGCTCACGGACGTGCGCTACAGCCGCGCCGCGACCGGCGGCAAAGTGTTCCGCGGCGCGAACCCGCTCGCCGGAACGGCCATCAGCTACTTCCTCAAAAACGCGCCCGCAGGCGACGTGAAGATCACGATCTCCGACTACACGGGCCGCGTCATACGCAACCTCGCCGGGACGAAAGAGCCGGGCATCAACCGCGTCCAGTGGAACCTGCGGCGCGACCCGCCGCCCCGGCCCGCCAACCTCCCCCGCAGCTTCGGCGGCGGCGGCGGTGGCTTGAACGCACTCTTCAACCAGGGCGCGCCCGTCGAGCCGGGAACCTACATCGTCAAACTCTACGTAGGCGGCAAGGAGCACACTGCCCGCGTCGTCGTTGAAGCCGATACGTGGATGAACCCATGAGTCTTGATTGACGAAATGGGCGGAGGCGCGCGACTCGACATCGAAGCCTGACTCGCAGCATTAATTTCAAGTTGCTGTGAGAATGAAAGCGGCGGGGACGATCAATTGATCGTCCCCGCCGCTTTCAAATTTTGCCTCACCGCGAATGCTGCTGAGTCTCTTGCGTCGGTGAAAGGTGATGCTGCTGAAGTTGAGGAAGTACGAATCGGGGCGGAGTGATTCGAACACTCGACCTCTCGGTCCCAAACCGAGCGCACTACCAGGCTGTGCTACGCCCCGAAAAGAACTGGCGGCCGATTCGATTCGAATGAGACGCCTTGCGACCGCGTCGGGATTCTAGCGGCTGCTTTCGGAGGGGGTCAAGGGAGGGGGGCGAAAGCGTTCTGGATGAACTCACGCGCGAGGCGCAGGGCGCGGGCGCGGTGGCTGATCTGTTGCTTCACGGCGGCGGGCAGTTCGGCGAAAGTCTGCTCGTAGCCGTCGGGGATGAAGACGGGGTCGTAGCCGAAACCGTTCGTGCCGCGCGGGGCCGGCGCAATGCGGCCGGGGCAGTCGGCGGTGAAAACTTCGGGCGCGCCGCGGAGTGGGTCGTGGAGGGCGATGGCGCAGACGAAGCGCGCGCGGCGGTCGTCAGAGTTCGCGCGTGATAGCTCGCGGAGCAGCAGGCCGATTCGCTCGGCGTCCGCGGCCGACTCGCCCGCGTAGCGCGCGGAGCGGACGCCGGGCGCGCCGCCCAGCGCGGCGACTTCGAGGCCGGAGTCGTCGGCCAGCGTCAGAAGTCCCGCGTGTGTGGCGTAGCGGACGGCTTTCAGTCGCGCGTTCTCTTCGAAAGTCTCGCCCGTCTCTTCGACCTCGGGGGCGTCTGGGAAGTCCGAAAGGCTGCGAAGGCGCAGCGGCACGCCCGCGAGGAGTTCGGTCAGCTCGCGGACTTTGCCTGCGTTCTTCGTGGCGACGAGCAGTTCGGTGTGTGCGCTGACGTACATCGGTAACGTTTGACCGGGTGAGTTATACCGCGAAGCGGCGGCCGGCGGCGAAAGTTCTTTTCAGCGGGCGGCAGTTCGTGCTAACAATAAATGTGGGCGACGCCTCTCCCGCCGGCCCGACCCCGAACGTAAACCCCGAAGGACGCTCGCACCCGTTGAGTACGATCCCCGCCGAATTACCAGCCGGGTTTGAACCGCGGACCGTTTACATGCCGCGGCCCGAAAGCCGCGCGGCCGACGCGCCCTCAAGCAGCGCGCCGGCGCGCGAGCTGTCCGCGTGGCTCACGGCGCTCGGCAGCTTCTTCGATCTCGGCATCCACCCGCTGGCGGAATCGGAGCTGTCCGGCCTCGGCTCGCGCAATTTCGTCCACGAAGCGGGCATAGCCGGACAGGTGTTGCGCCGCTGCCTCTCTCTTGGGCTGAGCGCCGCGCCCGAGGACGAGGCGGGGCGGGGGACTACACACGGCGAGCTGCTGGCCTCGCTGGCCGACCTCTGCGCCGTCTGCGACTCGCTGGTCGAGTCGAGGCGGGTGAGCCTGACGGCGTGGGAGAGTTTCGGCGGCGTGGTCTCGCGCGAGCTGTCGCGGCCCGCCGTCGCGGGGCTGTGCGCCGGGCCGCCGCCGCGCCAGTACCTCGCGTCGCGCTGGCCGGAACTGCTCGGCCTGTGTGATCGCGTCTCGCCCGCGCCGCTCGCGGCCGACGTTCTGGCGTCGTTCGCGGCACTCGCACGCGCGCTCGACAATCTCAACTTGCTTGAGCCGCTGCTGCGGCGCGACCGGCCGCTCAAACAGTCGCTGCCCGTCTTCACGCTCGTCCGCCGGCAGGCGCGCGAGCTGTCTCAACTCATCGAGTCGCGCGCCGCGCGCGCGTGCGAAGGGCAGAAGGCGACCTACGAGGCGCTCGACGGCGCGGCCTACGCGCTCGGCATGGAGCTGAACAAAGTTTACACGCGCGAGCTGGTCGGCCTCGCCGCCTCGCGCCACGCGCCGACGATCTACGCCAAGGTGGAGAACGCCTTCGGGCTGCTGCGCGACTGCTTCCAGCAGACCGTTGTCGGGCTGGCGCGGCTGTTCGAGCCGGAGTTCGACGCCGCGAAAATGTTCTCGAACGTGCGCGGCCGTCTCGAACAGTCGCTCGTCTTGCGCGAGGAGTTGTGGACGCTGCTCGAACTCGTCCGCCGCGCGGAGCGCGAGCGCGAACGGCGGCCCGCCGCGCCGCTCGTCGCGCGCCTGCGCGCGTTCGAGGAGGGGCCGATGCGCTTCCT
>DATHBT010000189.1:0-16499 GCA_035295985.1 Pyrinomonadaceae bacterium
TTCCTCCTGCGTGCGTTCCTTGCCGGCCATGAACTGGATGTCGTCCATCAGTAGCACGTCGATTGAGCGATATTTTTCACGGAAAGTCTGCGCCTTGTCGTAGCGGATCGCGTTGATCAGCTCGTTCATGAACTTCTCGGCAGATATATAGGAGAGGCGCAGGTACTTGTTCTGCTCCTTGATCGCGTGGCCGATGGCGTGCATCAGGTGGGTCTTGCCGAGGCCCACGCCGCCGTAAATGTAGAGCGGGTTGTAGGTTTTGCCTGGGGCTTCGGCGACGGCGAGGGCCGCGGCGTGCGCGAACTGGTTGCAGGAGCCGACGACGAAGGTCTTGAACTGGCACTTCTGGTTGAGCGAAAGCTCAAGCGGCTCGATGTCGTGAAACTTCGTCGCGCTCGGTGCGAGGCCGTCCGACTCTGCGGCCTCTAATAAGGAGAAGAGGCTGGAACTCTGCTTCTGATCCTCCTCTTCATCCGGAACGATCCCGAGGCCGCTATCTTGTGCCCCGGCCGCGTCCACGCTGCCGTCCTGGGGCGGCGCTTCCTCGTCCACGGCCCAATCGACCTGGTACGAGGCGAGGTTTAACTCGCGGAGCGAGGCGTCTATGACGTCTGAAAAGTTGGAACTGACCCAATCCCGAAAGACCTGGTTCGGCGCCCTCAGATGAAGGACGTGCTCGGACTCGTCGCAGCCCGCGAACTGAAGGGGGCGAATCCAGGTGTCGAAACTCTGCGCGTTCAGCCGCTTCCTGACAGCCTGCTGAATGTCGCTCCAGACCCTGTTCTCTATCGCTGTGCTCATCTTTTTGGCCGTTCCAACTCAGTTTTCGGGAGAACTAGCTAAGAAATTACTTGAATTAAAAACATACATAAGAGCAACTTTTTGCTTTTTTCAAGCAGTTCCTTGAAGCACCTCTCGGAAGATGTTGTCAGGACATATTTTCGACCTACAGCCACATTTTCAGATCGAGGTTTTCCACAGGTTTTCCACAGGCTGTGGAAAACCTTGTATCACTTAAAGTGTTGCTTTAAGTATTTATTTTTCAACTACTTACAGCTATTTGGCTGCTGCGAAACGGGCGGGAGACTAACATATCGTCTAGGTGATTGCAAGGGGAAATCCACAACTGGGAAACAAAAATTTCAGGCTCAAAAATCGGCCGAATTTCGCCAAATTTTCGACCTCCCTCAAATTCCAAGAGTTTCCGATTGTGAGTGTTTTTGAGACGAATGGTCAAAATGATTTATTCCCGGATTGTTCTTGACTTTCAGTTCGCCGGGAGCTGTTTCAGGTGTTGAAGTTTTTAATGGAAGTAAGCTCGCGTCTCGCAGGAGCGAGGAAAACGGCCCGTTATTTCTTGACACGAACGACTGCGAAAGTTAGTCTTGGTGTTTTCGTCAACGGAGGAATTTCCTGTCTTATGCCGAAGAGAACTTTTCAACCTAACAACCGCCGCCGGGCGAAGACCCACGGCTTCCGTGCCAGGATGGCGACGAAGAACGGCCGGCTGGTTCTGAAGCGCCGCCGCGCCAAGGGGCGCAAGCGGCTCACGCCTTCGCACTACTGAGGCATTCGTCAGGTCTTGGCGCGCGGCCAAAAGTTGCGTAAGTCGCAGGAGTTCCGCGAGGTTTACGAGTCCGGCAGGCGTTACAACGGGCAGTTAATGACGGCCTTCGTGCGTCGCAACGCCGCCGGCGGGCACAGGCTGGGCGTGACGGCCTCGCGCAAGGTCTCAAAGACCGCCGTGGGCCGCAACCGCATGAAGCGGCTGCTGCGTGAAACCTTCCGGCTGAGCGACGATTCCCTGCGGGGCCTGCGCGACGGCTACGACTGGGTCTTGAACACGAGGCCCCGGCTGCTGGAGGTGAAACTGGCGGCCGTCGTCGAAGATTTTCGTAAGATAGTTGACAGGGTGGCGCGGGACGAGTCCGACGCCGGAGGTCGAGACGGGCAGTAGTTCGAGAGCCGTGAAGAGCGTCCTGCTATTTTCACTCAGATTTTACAAGGCAGTCTTCTCGCCGTTCCTCCCGCCTGCTTGCCGTTTCACCCCGACCTGCTCAGAATACGCTTACGAGGCCGTGCAGAAGTACGGGGCCTTGCGAGGCGTCTGGATGGGCGTGCGCCGTCTCTCGCGCTGCCACCCGTTTCACAGTGGCGGGTACGACCCCGTCGAATGAACGACCTCGCGCGGCCGGCGTATTCATCTGTGAGCTAGTCGGCAATTTTTCAAATGGAACAGAAGCGTTTACTACTCGCCTTCGCGCTCTCTGCGGCGATCCTCTTCGGCTGGTCTTACTTCATCAGCCGCAACGCGCCGCGCCCGGAGAACTCTAATGCCAACACGAACGCGACGGCCGAAACCACTCCCAGCCCTGCACATGCGTCCCCGACGCAACCTACGCAGCCGCAACCCTCAGTCGCTTTCAACGACAACGCTCCGCAGCGGACTGTGACGGTGAGGACGCCGCTCTATGAGGCGAAGTTCGACAGCCGCGGCGCGGTGGCGACGAGCTGGGTCATCCTTCAGAATCAGCACTCGGGCCTGCCGCTCTACTCCGTCGCAGGTGATCGCAGTTCGCGCCAGCCGCTCGAACTCATCCCGTCCGAACAACACCTCAAGTCCGCGCCGGAGAACGTCCGCCAGGAAGCGCGCATGACGCCGCTCCGCCTCGTCACCGGTGACGCTAACTTCGACACGTTGCTCGCGGCGAACAGCTACCGCGTGACCGGGGTCGAAGGTGAAGGCGACGCGCGCGTCGAGTTGCGGCCCGGCGAGACCCGCAGCGTCGGCTTCACGCTGCGCGACGAGGTGAGTGGCACCGAGATCGTCAAGAACCTGACCTTCAGCGCCGACACCTACAGCGTAGGACTCGATCTGAAACTGACGCGCGGCGGGCAAACCGTGCCCGCGGCGAAGCTCGCCGTGGGCCCCAGCATCGGCGATCAGGGCGTGCCGTATTACACGTTCTATTCGGTCGCGCCCGAGGCCGTGGCCTCCGTCAACAACTCCGCTCAGATATTCTACGCGGCGTCGGTTCATGGGAACGAAGGCTCACCTGATCGGCAGGTGGTCGGCGGCACCATCGACTGGGCGGCGATCTGCGACACCTACTTCGCGATGGCCGCCGTCCCGCCGAAGCCCTCGGACTCGCTCGAACTGCGCACAGCCAAGTATGAGCACGAGACGAACGGCTCGAAGGAAGAGCGCTTCCTGATCACGGCGCTTATCAGCGTCCCCGCGGACGGCTCGACCACGCGCCTCTTCATCGGCCCGAAGGATCACAACATCCTGACGACGGCGAGCGCCGAGATGAACCGCGCTCTCCCCGGTCGCACGGTCGATCTCGAAGGCCTGATCAACTACGGCTCGTGGCTCGGCTTCATCTCGCGCCCGCTGGCCGCGCCGATCCTCTGGTCGTTCGAGAGACTCTACAATCTCACGAACAGCTACGGCATCGCGATCATCATCTTCACCTTCCTCATCTACTCGCTCTTCTTCCCGCTCAAGTGGCGCTCGTCCAAAGCGATGAAGAAGGCGCAGAAGATGGCGCCGAAGATGAAGGAGCTGCAAGAGAAGATAAAGGGGATGAAGCAGAACGATCCCCGGCTCAAAGAGTTGCAGATGGAGCAGTTGCGGCTGATGAAGGAGGGCAACCCCTTGGGCGGCTGTCTGCCTTTGCTCATCCAGATGCCGTTCCTCATCGCCGTTTACAGCGCCATCACCGTCTCGCTCGACTTCCGCCAGGCGTCGTTCCTCTGGCTCCCCGATCTCTCGGCGGACGACCCCTACAAGCTGCTGCCGATCCTGATGGCAGGCTCGATGGTCGTCCTACAGTTCATCACGCCCGCGCCGTCGGCCGATCCTTTGCAGCGCAAGATGATGGCGATCATGATGCCGGCCTTCATGCTCTACATCCTGTGGAGCGCGCCGTCGGGACTTCTGGTTTACTGGATCGTCGGCAACTTCGTCGGCTTCGGACAGCAGATGCTCATCAACCGGCTCGTTAAGTCGGAGGACGACGACAAGTCTGAGGACAACAAGGAGCCGCAGCCGCCGCCGAAAAAGAACGAGACAAAGCGCGCCAAGAAACTCGGAGACGCGCGCATCTCCGAAGCGTGATGACCGCGCTCCTTAAGCGGCGTTTTCAGGATCAAATTCGCGAGGTTTGAGTTCATCGCGGCGCTTTCAAAAATTTGGTTCGCGAAGTCTGAAATCGCCGCTTTGAGATCGCCGCGCTCGTAAGTCCGACTTACGCGCTCCTGCTTTGAGGTGAACGATGGAAGAGGCTTGTCAGCGGGCTGAGGGTTTTCTCAACACGATCTTCGAGAGCACCGGGCTCGAACTGCGCGCGAGCGGATCGATCTCCGAAGACGGCTGCGTCTTCAACCTCGACGGCGCGGACTCCGCGCTGCTCCGCAACGAAGGCGGCGAACTCCTCGGCGCGCTCGAACATTTAGTCAACCAGGCGTTCGGCCGCTCGCTCCCGCACGGCAAACGCTTCGTCTGCGACGTTGACAACTTCCGCGCCGCGCGCGAGGCGGAGTTGCGCGCGATGGCGCAACTCGCCGCCGAGCGCGTGCGCTCGAAGCAATTGCCTTTCACCTTCGGCCCGATGGACGCGAGCGAGCGGCGCGTCATACACCTCGCGCTAGCCAACGAAAGTGATCTGCACACCGAGTCGGTCGGCGACGGCAACGACCGCCGCCTCAAGGTGAGTTTGAAGAAGTAGAGTGCGACGGATCAAAATCATCGAGCTGTCTTGATTCAAAGTTCAAGATGGTCTTCAGCGTTCAGCGGTGCGAACCCCGGATACCATCGTCGCCCTCTCCACGCCGCCCGGACGAAGCGGCATCGGCGTCATACGCCTGAGCGGCCCGGCCTCACTGGACTACACGCGCTCGCTGCTCCGCAATTCGGACTTCATGCCAGAACCGAATCGTGTCACGCTCAAAACCCTCCGTGATCCGGACACGGGCGATGCGCTCGATCAATCGCTCATCACCTACTTCAAATCGCCGCACTCATTCACCGGCGAAGACGTCGTCGAGTTGAGCTGCCACGGCTCACCAGTCCTTCTGCTCGAAGTCGTTGATGCGTTGCTCAGACTCGGCGCGCGTGCCGCAGACCCCGGCGAGTTTACGCTGCGCGCCCTCTCCAACGGCCGCCTCAGCCTCAGCCAGGCCGAGGCCGTCCGCGACCTCATCGACGCTCAGACCAACGCCGCAGCCCACCTTGCGGCGCGACAACTGGGCGGCGAACTCTCTACTCGCCTTCAGCCGTTCAAAGATTCGCTCATCGAAATCATCGTCCGCCTCGAATCCTCCATCGAATTCGTAGAAGATGATCTGCCCGAGCTCGCGCTCGAAGGGCTGCGCCTTCAACTGGAAGGTTTAATCCAAAATCTCGAAACCCTGGCCCGCTCTTTCAACTCCGGCCGCCTCCTGAAGGACGGCTTGAAGGTGACACTGGCCGGCCGACCTAACGCTGGTAAGTCCAGTATTTTCAATAAGTTACTAGCTTCGGACAGAGCCATCGTGACGGACATTCCGGGCACCACGCGCGACAGTTTAAGTGAACTCTTAAACCTCGAAGGCGTTCCCGTACTGCTCACCGACACTGCCGGCGTGCGTACTGCGGAAGACCCGATTGAGCATCTCGGCATCGAACGGACGCGGCAGGCGATGGCCGACGCAGACTTGATCGTCGCCGTGGTTGATGGCTCTCGACCACTGACCAGCGAAGACGAATCGCTGCTCGCGGAACTTCCTGAAGGCGGCTACCTCATCGCGCTCAACAAAAGTGACCTCGAAGCCTTTGACTTGGCAACGCTTAACGGCTCTGGTCATGGTGTCGAATCGATTGCGATCTCCGCCAAAACTGGCGCGGGCTTCGACGATCTACGGCGTGCTATACTCGCGCCGTTCACCGACAGCGGCTTCCAAAACTCGGATTTTTTGATCACGAACGCGCGGCATTCCGACCTCCTACGCCGCGCGGCCGATTCCCTTCGCGCCTCCCAAATGGCTATCGGCGAAGGCGCTTCGGAAGACTTAATTCTCGTGGGACTCTATGATTCTCTGCGTTTTCTCGGGGAAATAACAGGCGAGACGACGCCGGAGGACGTTCTCACACAGATATTTGCGACCTTCTGCATCGGGAAGTGACGGGATGAACTTCGACGAAAAGTTTGACGTGGTCGTTATCGGCGCGGGCCACGCTGGCTGCGAGGCGGCTTCGGCCGCGGCGCGCATGGGCGCGGAGACGGCCATCGTAACCCTTAACCTTGATCTCATCGGCCAGATGTCCTGCAACCCGGCCATTGGTGGAATCGCCAAAGGACACATCGTCCGCGAAGTTGACGCGCTCGGCGGTATCATGGGCCGTGTTATCGACCGCACGGGGATTCAGTTTCGCCTCCTGAACCGTTCACGCGGGCCTGCCGTTCAGTCCCCACGCGCCCAGGCAGACCGCTCCCTCTACCGCACGGAGATGCGCCAGACCTTAGAGGCGACCCCCAATCTTCACCTACGCCAGGGGCTGGTCATCGATCTGATCGTCGAAAACGGGCGAATCCGCGGTGTCGAAATGCAGGACACTCGCCGCATCTGCGCCGACGCCGTAATCCTCGCTACGGGTACTTTCCTGAACGGCTTAGTTCACACGGGCAAGAGGACTTACACGGCCGGGCGAGCCGGCGAGCCAGCCTCACTCGAACTTGCGGAGAGTTTGAAACGGCAAGGCTTTGCCGTTGGCCGTCTTAAGACCGGCACCCCGCCGCGTCTCGACGGCCGGACAATTGACTGGGAGCAGTTCGAGCCTCAACCGGCTGACGAGCGCCCCGTCCCTTTCTCTTTCTCCACCGAAACAATCCCCCAGCCCCAAATCAACTGTTATATCGGCTACACGAACGAAGCCGTCCACGACGCCATCCGCGCCAATATCCATGAATCCCCTCTTTATTCGGGCCAGATCAAAGGCATCGGGCCTCGTTACTGCCCGTCCATCGAAGACAAGGTCGTAAAATTCCCCGATAAAACTCGGCATCAACTCTTCCTTGAGCCGGAAGGTCACAACACGTTCGAAGTCTATCTTAACGGCTTTTCCACCTCCCTGCCGGCCGAACTGCAGCAGGAGTTTGTTCACAAAATTCCCGGTTTAGAGGAAGCACGTATTATCCGCCCCGGCTATGCCATTGAATATGATTTCGTCGATCCCAGAGGGTTAACCCCCTTCCTCGAAACCGGTCAAATTAAAGGCTTATTCTTCGCGGGCCAAATTAACGGCACTACGGGCTACGAGGAGGCTGCCTGTCAGGGTCTCATGGCGGGCATCAACGCGGCGCTTTTCGTTCAAAAGCGCGAGGGGTTTCGGCTCCGACGGGAGGAATCCTACATCGGGGTGTTAATCGACGATCTGATCACCCATGGAGTTGACGAACCTTACCGTATGTTCACTTCGCGCGCAGAAAACCGCCTCTCCCTGCGATATGATACGGCCGACGCGCGTCTTACTCCTTTCGGTCGAGATTTAGGTCTCGTAGGTGATTCTGACTGGGAGCTTTTCAATGCTCGCCGCAACCGTCTCTCTCAACTACGGCATATTTTTGAGACCACACAATTCAAGCGCAGCGATGCTGCCTACCGAACTGTCTCGCATCTCTTGAACACCGATCTTGGAAATTCCTTCACTTTTGCTCAAGTAGCGCTCCGTCCCCAGGTAGATTTGCAGCTTTTGAGGAAAGTTTTTTCTTCAAATACCGACATTTCGGCTTCCCCTGCCGAATTTGAAACTGTATTCGCAGACATACTTTACGGTGGTTATTTAACCTCTCGGCAGAAGCATTTAGAGCGAATTTATCACCACGACTCTCTCCCTATCCCTCCAAACTTCAGTTACCGGAACTTGGCCGGCCTTTCTACCGAAATGGTCGAAAGATTCGAGCGCGCCCGGCCGACTACTTTCGGACAAGCTCGCCGCATTTCGGGCGTCACCCCCGCAGCTATTTCAACGTTACTCGTTCATTTGAAACTGAATAAGGCGGCCTGATCCTATGTTTCACGTGGCACATTTAGGGAATGTGCCACGTGAAACATAGAGGGCGGTCTTTATAAAGAACTGGCAGTCGGCCGGAGTTTGTGCTAGCTTAGCGGCGCATTTTTTAACGAACTGCCGCCGAGAATCTTCGCGAATGGCTAAAATAATAGCTGTAGCCAACCAGAAAGGTGGTGTCGGTAAAACCACCACGGCAGTCAATTTAGCCGCCGCTTTAGCCGCTTCAGAGTTGAAAGTATTACTAGTTGACACAGACCCCCAGGCCAATGCCACCTCGGGCGTCGGTGTTCAGCGGGGTAGTTTCAGGCGCAGTCTCTATCACGCACTGGTGCTTGACGAGCCAATAATAAATATAATTCAGAACACTGAATTGCCTCTTTTAAAGGTTTTGCCTGCTGATAAAAACCTGACGGGTGCGGAAGTCGAGTTGGTGGATTTAGAACGCAGGGAGTACAGGTTAAAAGCACTCCTTAACTCTATCGAGAATGAGTTCGATTACGTAATCATCGACTGCCCTCCCTCCCTCGGCCTGCTTACCCTGAATGCCCTGACCAGCGCCAACTCGCTTTTGGTCCCAATCCAGTGTGAATACTACGCTCTGGAAGGCGTAACTGAGTTGTTCGACACACTGGCGCGGATCAGAAGGTCGCTAAACCCCGGGCTGACTATCGAAGGACTTTTATTGACGATGTATGATGACCGCACAAACCTTTCCGGGGCGGTGGCGGTCGATCTACGCGACTTTTACGGGGGACAGGTGCTGGCAACCGTAATCCCGCGTAATGTAAAGCTAGCCGAGGCACCGAGTTACGGGAAACCCATAATTTTATATGACATCCGCTCCCGTGGCGCTGAGAGCTATCTTCAACTGGCAAAGGAGATAATTTCCCATGACAAGAAAGGTTCTCGGGAGGGGGTTGAGCGCGCTGCTGTCGGAGACGACGCCCCAAGTCAGTGAAGATTTAAAAGAGATAGACATAGACCTCATAGAACCCAACAACCTTCAACCCCGTACGCGCTTCGACGAAGCGCAGCTCGAAGAACTCGCACAATCGATCAAAGCTAACGGGATCGTCCAACCCATTCTGGTTAGAAGGGTAGGCGGGGAGAGGTATCAGTTAGTCGCTGGCGAACGAAGGTGGCGGGCCGCGCAACGTGCGGGACTTCAAAAAGTTCCTGCCGTCATCCGCGAAGTTCCCGACGACAGGATGTTAGAGTTGGCCTTGATCGAAAACATCCAGCGGCAGGAACTTAACGCAATCGAAGAAGCCCACGCCTACAAAAGGTTGATTGAAACGCTAGGTCTGACTCAAGAGACTGTCGCCCAGAGGGTGGGTCGTGACAGAACATTCGTGACCAACTACCTCAGGCTTCTTCGCCTGCCTGAGGACATTCAACAACTGGTAGAAGAGAATAAAATATCGATGGGCCACGCGCGGGCGTTGCTCGGCATTGATGATGCTAATAAACAACGCGAACTGGCCTTGAATATTGTTGAACAGAATCTCTCCGTAAGGGAAACCGAGCGGGCTATCAAGCGAATAGTAGCGAATGATGAGCAAGTAGGTATTGTACCTGTTAAAGTGACAGATCCAAACTATCGTGCCGCAGAAGACAAACTCAAGCGTAGATTCGGAACTAAGGTGAGGATATTGCCTAACAACAACGGCAGCGGCGGGAAAATCGAAATTCAGTATTACAACGACCAAGACCTTCAAAGACTATACGAACAGTTAGGAGCATCGCAAACAGAATAGTATCAACAATTTCACGCCGATTTTACTGATAAAAATAGCTGCCCAGACTCAAACCAGCTGGCGCTAGGAGCAAACTGGTGTGGTGAGGTATGTCATACCTCAATTGGAAGCCTCAGTTGGAAAGAAATCATCTTCTCCAGCATCAACGATTAGTACCGATCTCATCACTACCACTCTGACTCATCTACAACCGGTCGAATGAAACTAATGTGGATTTAGAGCTAAGGAATTTGAACCAATAAAGACCTTCTCGTTGGATCGACGCTGAATTGACCAATTGTGAAACTCTGTGCTAGGCTTGCGAGTTTCTAAGGCCTAGACAGTTATAATCTTACAGGTTGATTTAACCTCGACCACCATCACCATGTTTCTTGCGCTGGCGGAAAATTCGATCCAACTCGTGCCCGATGGCACTCTTTTTCTCCATATCGTACTCATAATTTTGATGGTTTTTGTGTTGAATATCACGCTTTTCAGGCCGATAAATAAGGTTCTCGAAGAACGCGAAAAACGCACCGGGGGGCGTTCGGGCGAGGCCCAGGACATTCTGGGTCGCGTCGAAGCAGGGCTGAAGCGGTACGAGACCTCTTTACGTGATGCTCGGCTGGAAGGGTATCACCTCTTGGAAGCGCAGCGCGCCGAGGCGATGAGCGCCAGGCAAGCTCAACTCGGTGCCTTGCGGGATGAGTTACGTAGCTTGGTCGAGGAGCAGAAGGGTTCTATCCAAGCGCAGAGTGAGGCGGCACGCAACGCCCTCTCCGGCGACGCTCAGCGGATCGCCGCCGAGATCAGCAATCAGGTGTTGCGGCGCGCGGCTGCGCGCTAAAGGGTCGCTTCCGCAAAGCTAATCACCGGCACGCCATAATCCAGTTAGGACAATGATTTTAAGCGCAGCTTTCAGTCTCCTTTTAGCCGAGGGCGGGGCCTCCTGGTACAACATCCCCGGCTGGGAAGCTTGGAAGTTTTTAAACCTCTTCCTATTCATCGGGGTGCTGGTTTACTTCCTCCGCCGCCCCCTGAGTCAAACACTGCTCGCGCGACGCGAGGCCATCAGGCGCGACCTGATGCGTGCGCTGGAGGAGCGTAACGCCGCGCAGGCGAAGCTGGACGAAGTCGAGGCGCGCCTGGCCCGTTTGAGCGCGGAGGTCGAAGCCGTGCGCGAACAGGCGCTGCGGGAGGCTGCGGTCGAGCGCGAGCGGATTGAGCGTGCGACCGAAGAGGAGATGAGGAAACTGCGCGAACAGGCGCAACGCGAGATCGAGAGTGCGGGCAAGCTCGCGCGGCAGGAGTTGCGCCGGCAGGCCGCGGAAGAGAGTGTGCGTTTGGCCGAGGGGATGATCCGCCGCGACATGCGACCCGAGGACGACGCGCGACTGGTCGGCGAGTACGTCGAGGAGTTGGGAGGGATTAGGCGTTGAGCGTGCAGGGGATGGCGCGGCGCTACGCCGCCGCACTGGCCGACGTGGTTACGGAGCGCGACGAGGCGCGCGAGGTGCAGGAGGAGTTGTCCGCTTGGGAGTTGATGATGCAGGGCAACCCCGACCTGCTCGAAGTCCTCCGCAACCCGACGATCCCCTACGAGCAGAAGCGCAAAGTCCTCGACACGCTCGTCGCGCGCACGCGTGTGCGGCCGACGACGGCCAACTTCCTCCAGGTCCTGCTGCGTAACCACCGCCTTTCGGAACTCCGCGAGATCAACCAGAGGTTCGCTCGTGAACTCGACGACCGCCGCGGCGTCGTCGTCGCGCACGTGACGACGGCGCGCAACGTGGCCGAAACTGATCGCGTCCGCTTGGCCGACAAGCTGTCGGGCCTGACCGGCCGGCGCGTGCGCTTACAGTTCGGCGTGGACGAAGAGTTAATCGGCGGCGTCGTGACGCGCATCGGCTCGACCGTCTATGACGGCTCCGTGCGCACGCAGCTCGAACAGATCAGACTCAGGATGGCAGGGGAGCAGTAAAGAATTTGTCCGTCGTCAGTCGTCCGCTGTCCGTCGCAACTTCCGGCGGGAGTGCGTGCCAGTTGTTAAGACGCCGGCTGGCGTGACGCGAACGACGGACGACTGACGACGGACAACTGACAGCTTCATCAATTATGGAACCGATCAAAGCGAACGAGATCAGCGACATCATCCGCCGGCAGATCGAGAACTTCGAGGCGGGCGTGACCGTCACCGAAGTCGGCACCGTGATCAAGGTCGGCGACGGCATCGCCGAAGTCCACGGGCTTGAGAAGGTGATGGCCGGCGAACTGCTCGACTTCCCGCACGAGGTGCGCGGCCTCGCCCTGAACCTCGAAGAGGATAAGGTCGGCGTGGTGCTCTTCGGCGAGTTCCAGAAGGTCAAAGAGGGCGACGTGGTGCGCCGCACGAAGCGCATCATGGAAGTCCCGGTCGGCGACGCCTTGATCGGCCGCGTGGTGGACGCGCTCGGCCAGGCCATCGACGACCGCGGGCCGATCTCGACCGACACCTTCAACCCGGTCGAGCGCATCGCGCCCGGCGTCGTCGATCGCCAGCCCGTGAAGGAGCCTTTGCAGACGGGCCTCAAAGCCATCGACGCGATGGTGCCCATCGGGCGCGGCCAGCGCGAGTTGATCATCGGCGACCGCCAGACGGGCAAGACGGCCGTCGCGCTCGACACGATCCTGAACCAGCGCGGCAAGGACGTGATCTGCATCTACGTCGCCATCGGCCAGAAGGCTTCGACGGTCGCGCAGGTCGTCAAAACCTTGCAGGCGAACGACGCGATGAGCTACTCCATCGTCGTCAACGCCTCCGCGTCCGACCCGGCCGCGATGCAGTACCTCGCGCCGTACTCGGGGGCGGCCATCGGCGAGTACTTCCGCGACACCGGCCGCCACGTGCTGACCATCTACGACGATCTCTCGAAGCACGCCGCGGCCTACCGCGAAATCTCTCTGCTGCTGCGCCGCCCGCCCGGCCGCGAGGCGTTTCCCGGCGACGTGTTCTACCTGCACTCTCGTCTGCTCGAACGTGCGTCGAAACTTTCGGACGCGCAGGGCGGCGGCTCGCTCACCAGCCTTCCGATCATCGAGACGCAGGCCGGCGACATCTCTGCCTACATCCCGACGAACGTCATCTCGATCACGGACGGGCAGATCTTTCTCGAAGCCGACCTCTTCAACGCTGGCGTGCGCCCGGCGATCAACGTCGGAAACTCGGTTTCGCGCGTCGGCGGCGCGGCGCAGATCAAGGCGATGAAGCAGGTCGCCGGCACGCTCCGCCTCGAACTCGCGCAGTACCGCGAGCTGGCCGCCTTCGCGCAGTTCGGTTCCGACCTCGACAAGTCCACGCAGGCGCAGCTCGCGCGCGGCCAGCGTCTCACGGAGATTCTGAAGCAGCCGCAGTATCAGCCCGTTGACGTTGAGAAGCAGGTGCTCACGCTCTGGGCCGCGACGAACGGCTACGTGGACGACATCCCCGTCGATCAGGTGCGCCGCTTCGAGTCGGAGCTGATCCGCTTCGTCGAGAACGCCCACCCCGCGCTGCTGCGCTCCATCGCCGAGCGCAAGGCGATCACCGACGACATCAAGGGCGAACTCCAGACCGTCCTCGGCGACTTCAAATCGCAGTGGGGCGAGACGACGACCGTCACGCCCCGCTCCGCCTCGACCCCGGCCGCGCAGCCGCAAGAGGCGACGGCCGCCGCGAGAGCGTGAGAGAGAAGCTGTTAGCTGTTAGCTGATAGCTATTAGCCGGAAGAAGACGGCTTTCAGCTTTTGTCTCAGCCACGCACTTGGTTTCTCGGTTTTGCTAACAGCTAATCGCTAACAGCTAACAGCTTCGATCATGGCAAATCTCCTCGATCTCCGCCGGCGCATCAAGTCGGTCAAGAACACGCA
The DNA here is from genome assembly GCA_035295985.1 of Pyrinomonadaceae bacterium. GTDB lineage: Bacteria > Acidobacteriota > Blastocatellia > Pyrinomonadales > Pyrinomonadaceae > JAIVGV01. The sequence continues at coordinate 13,675 of DATHBT010000189.1, forward strand.
GCAGATCACGAAGGCGATGAAGATGCTTTCGGCGGTCAACCTGCGGCGCGCGCAGGAGCGCGTGACGAGCGCGCGCCCGTTCGCCGGCAAGATGACCGAGGTGCTGGGCGAACTCGCCGGCTACACGGACGAGAACTACAGCCACCCGCTGCTCGACCGCCGCGGCGACTCGCGCTACCTGCTCGTCCTCATCACGGCCGACAAGGGGCTGGCCGGCGCGTTCAACGCGAACCTGATCAAGGCCGCGCAGGCGTTCATCGGAGAGCACGCGGGGAAGACCGTCGAGTTGATGGCCGTCGGCCGCAAGGGGCGCGATTTTTATCGCAGAAGGCCCGTCGAGATCGTGCAGGAGTATGTCGGGCTGACGGGCAAGGGGCGCGTCTCCTACGCCGAGGCGGTCGAGCTGGCGGAAGACGTGATGAAGCGTTTCCGCGAAGACGAATCGCTGGATAAAGTCTTCATCATCTACAATGAGTTCCGCTCGGTCTTGCAGCAGCGCGTCGTCGTCGAACAACTGCTGCCCGTCGCGCGCGACGACGAAGAAGGCGAGCGGGCCGAGGGCGCGCAAACGGACGCGCGCATCGAATACCTTTACGAGCAGCCGCCCGCCGAAATCTTCGGCACGCTGCTCCCGCGCCTGATCGAGACGCAAATCTTTCGCGCGCTGCTCGAATCAATCGCCTCCGAGCAGGGCGCGCGCATGACGGCGATGGACGCGGCCTCGAAGAACGCGGGCGAGCTGATCGGCACGCTCACGCTCAACATGAACCGCATCCGGCAGGCGGCGATCACGAAGGAGATTATCGAGGTCGTCTCCGGCGCGGCCGCGGCGGGGAAATAGGCGCACGGGCTAAAGTCGCGGGTAAGCAGTCGGAAGATGATTTGGGTGGGGAGGGGAGCCGCGCGGCTTCCCTTTTTTTATCCCCCGAGTTGGCCTAACCTGCTCAAGTGATGACTGCCGGGAGCGAGACGACAGGCGACGCGACCCGCGCCCCCGGCCGCGCGGACGACTGGCGAGGGCGACTCTGGCGTTACGGCCCACTCGTCCTGTGGATCGCGCTCATCTGCTACGCCTCGACCGCGGCGATGGCTGCCCCGCAGACATCGCGCATCATCGGCCCGCTGCTGCGCTGGCTATTCCCCGCGATTACCGACGCGCAGTTGCTCGCCGCGCACGTGGCGGTGCGCAAGCTCGCGCACTTGACCGAGTACGGCATACTCGCGCTGCTCGCGTCGCGCGCGTTTCTGACCTCGTCGAGAGAGTTCTTACGAAGGCGCTGGCTCGCCGCGTCGCTCGCGCTCGCCGCCTCGCTCGCGCTGCTCGACGAGCTGAACCAGTCGTTCACGCCCTCGCGCGGCGGCTCGATCTGGGACAGCCTGCTCGACGTGACCGGCGCGTCGCTCGCGCTCGCCTTCGTAGCGCTGTTGCGACTGCGCCGGAGGAAACGCTTTTCGGCGGCTGAAGAGTTGAACAGTCTCTCGCAGGGTTAGAGGGGTGGGAGAGCGGATTCACCACAGAGGACACAGAGGAACGCGGAGGGAAACAGGCTTGAGATTTCAAATTCCCGATCTCAAATCTTTCTCTTTCTCCGCGTCCCTGCGTGCCCTCCGCGGTGTGATCATCTGGCGCTTCAACTCGACTCGCAGAAGCTCAGTCAACTACCTCAAACTTCTCCTCGCGCTCTGCCTCGTCGCCCCAGCCGTTTACCTTCCGCCACCGAACCCGGCTCGCGCGCAAGTGCGCCCGGTTTACGAGGAGGGCGCGCTCGGACTCGGCCTGCTGCTGCGCCGCTTGCAGACGACGGCGAGCGTGCTCCACGTCGGTGCGCACCCGGACGACGAGGACTCGGCCCTGATCGCGAGGCTCGCGCGTGGCGACGGAGCGCGCGTCGCGTACCTGTCGCTCACGCGCGGCGAGGGCGGGCAGAACCGCATCGGCCCGGAGTTGTTCGACGCGCTCGGCGTCATCCGCACGGAAGAGCTGTTGCAGGCCCGGCGGCTCGACGGCGGCGAGCAATATTTCACGCGCGCCTACGACTTCGGCTTCACGAAGACGCGCGACGAAGCCGCCGCGCGCTGGGACGAGCGCGAGGTGCTGGCCGACATCGTCCGCGTCATCCGAACGTTCCGCCCGGACATTATCATCTCGCGCTTCCGCGGCACGCCGGAGGACGGCCACGGCCACCACCAGTTCGCCGGCTACCTGACGCCGCTCGCCTTCCGCGCCGCGGCCGATCCCGCGCAGTTCCCCGAACAGATCGCCGAGGGCCTGCGCCCGTGGCAGGCGCAGAAACTCTACGTCTCCGAGAACCTCCGCGCGCCCGCGCGCCCGGCGACGACGCCGTCGGACACGGGCACGACCACGAACTCAAACTTAAACGCTAATTCAAACGTCAGCCTAAACACGAACTCGAACGCAGCCTCTTCAAACGTGAACTCAAACGCCGTCGCGAACGCGCAACGCGACGGCGCGAACACGGCCGCAGGCGCGGCGAACGTCTTGAGGGTAGAGACCGGCGGGCACGACCCGCTCCTCGGGCGCAGCCACTACGAGCTGGCGATGGAGGGCCGCAGCCAGCACAAGTCGCAGGGCGAGGGGCAGCTTGAGCTGCGCGGGCCGCAGTCGTCGGGCGTCCGGCTCGTCGAGCGCGCGCCGGGTTCGCCCGTCTCCACCGCGGTAGAGAGCAGCATCTTCGATGGCATCGACACGTCCATCTCCGGCATCGCGCGCAACGCCCGGCCCGCCGGGACGGCGGGCGAGACTCTGCTCGACGAACTCGCGGCGGTTCAGCGCGACGCGGCGCGCGCCCACTACGAGTTCAACG
>DATHBT010000190.1:0-3120 GCA_035295985.1 Pyrinomonadaceae bacterium
GACGAAGCGCGCGATGTACATCGCGGGCCTCCAGACCCTGCAAGTCACCTTCCCGGAAAACATCGCGCCGGCCGGCTCGGTGCCCGAGGCCGCCCCGGCCCAGTGGAAGGACGTTTCCTTCCTGACCACGAAGACCCGCTCGCTCGACCCGATCCTGTTCACGGATCAGAACACCGGCCGCACCTTCGTCTCGCAGCTCAACAGCGTGGCGGCGGCGGTCGCCCTGGTCGGCGCGAACAGCCTGATGGCCTTCTCCGACGACGATGGCGCGACGTGGACGCCCGCGCAGCTCAACCTGCCCGACGGCAGCAATGACCACCAGACCGTCGGCTCCGGCCCGTACCCGGCTTCCGTGCCGCTCGGCAACGACATCAACAAGGGTTCGGCCGTTTACTACTGCGGCCAGATGGGCAACGTCCTCGTCGCCACCTCGGTCGCCCTGTGCTCGCGCAGCGACAACGGCGGGCTGACCTTCAACCGGCCCACGCCCGTCTATCCCGGCTCGCCCGTCCCCGGCGGGTGCAGCCAGTTGCTCCACGGCCACGTGAAGGTCGCGCCCGACGGCACGGTCTATCTGCCCAACGCGCAGTGCGGCGGACGCCAGGCCGTGGCCGTCTCGACCGACGCGGGCACCACGTGGACGGTGCGCGGCATCCCCGGCAGCCTGACGCCGGCCGGCATACTCGATCCCTCCGTCGGCATCAGCAACGACCCGCCGGAGCCGGGCGGAACCTCGAACACCATCTACGTCGGCTACACGGGGCGCGTCCCCGGCGGCAACGCGACCGACAACCACGCCTACGTGGCCGTCAGCCGCGACCGCGGCGTGACGTGGAGCACGCCCGTTGACCTGGGCGCTAGCCACGGCATCAAGAACGCCGTCTGGGCGCAGACCGTCGCGGGCGACGCCAACCGCGCGGCCGTCGCCTTCCTCGGCACGACCACGAGCGGCGACCACCAGGCCGCCGACTTCAAGGGCACTTGGTACGGCTACGTCGCCTACACCTACGACGGCGGCAAGACGTGGACGACCGTCCTCGCCACGCCGAACGGCCCCGTGCAGCGCGAGGCCTGCATCTGGAACGGCGGCGGCAACAACCCGTGCCGCAACCTGCTCGACTTCAACGACGTGACGATTGACGACCGCGGCCGGGTGCTCTTCGCCTACGCCGACGGCTGCGTCGATCAGTGCGAGAAGGGCGGCGCGAACACCTACAGCGCGAAGGCCACCATCGCGCGCCAGTCCGGCGGCACGGGCCTGCTCTCGCGCTTCGACACGCCGGAGCCGGCGCACCCGAAGCGCCCGTACCTTGAGGGGCGGCGCGACGACATGGCCTCGTACCTGACGTGGGCCGCGCCCGACAACGGAGGCTCCGCGATCACGGCCTACAAGATTTACCGCGGTACCGCGCCCGGGAACGAAGTCCTAATCGGCCAGGCCGCGGGCACGGCCACCGGCTTCAACGACCGCAGCGGCGGCGTCAACGTCGCCTCCTACACCTACAAGGTGACGGCCGTGAACGTTCAGGGCGAGAGCGCGGCGAGCAACACCGTCTCGCTCGCGGTCGGCCCGCGCGTCGAGCAGACGGGCGCGTGCACGCTGCCCGGCGTGACGGCCATCAGCGACCCGGCCGGCGACGCCTCGAACGGCCAGCCGTTCCACGACATCACCTCGGTCTCGATGGCCGAGCCGCAGGACATGCCGGGCAAGCTGGTCTTCACGATCAAGGTCGCCGGCATGTCCACCGTCCCGCCGGGCTGGCGCTGGGCCGTCCGCTTCAACGCCCCGCAGCGCCCGCCCAACGCCCTCTACGGCGCGACCGAGGACTGGTTCGTCTCGATGGTCACGAGCGACGGCGCACAGCCTACCTTCACCTACGGCACGACGGGCGTGCCGCAGGGCGCGGCCCGCGTCTTCACCACGGTCGGCAACCTCGACCCGGCGAGCAACGCGAAGCCGGACGGCTCAATCACGCTCGTGCTGCCGAAGTCTGCCATCGGCAACCCGCAGCCCGGACAGGCCATCACCGGCATGTTGGGGAGCGTGCGCGCCACCGTGCCTTCGGCCCTGCCGGGCACGGGCGGTACGAACGAGACGATCCCGGACAGCACCGGCGGCGGCAGCTACACGCTGCGCCCGGCCGATCTCTGCCTGCCGAACTCAGCGCCGCTCGCGGCCCTGACGGCCGACGCGGAGAGCGGCCCCGCCCCGCTGACGGTTCGGTTCGACGCGAGCGCCTCGTCCGACCCCGACGCCATCGACTCGATTGCTAGCTACACCTTCAACTTCAGCGACGGCAGCGACGACGTGACGCAGTCCTCGCCCGTCATCCACCACACCTTCGCGCTGCCGGGCGAGTACCCGGTGATGCTCGTGGTCACTGACTCGCGCGGCAAGGTCAGCGCCAACACCGCGCGCTTCAAGGTCAAGGCCACCGGCGCGGAGTCGGCTTCGGGCGGCGCGGTTCTGACCTTCGACCGCGGCTTCGCGGCCATGCAGGCTTACGCGACGGGGCAGACCTCGCCGACGCTCGCGGGCCTCAACGTCCGCAACTTCCTCGTCGGGCAGCCCGCGGCCGTCCAGTCGGCTTCCGCCGAGCGCCCGCCGCAGGTCTCGCGCACGCGCAAGGCCTTCGCGGTGCTGCGCCGCGTCTTCGGCGTCTGACGAAAGACGGGCAGGGGCGCGGCGGCTTGAGTTGAGTCGCCGCGCCCCGGCTTCAACGCACAACCGACGCGGCCCGCGAGTTTCGCCGATGACGAAACCCGCGGGCCGTCCCTTACGCGGAGGAGTTTCCCGCCGCCGCGCGCCGCGGGGCTTGCGTTTCGGCCGCGGCGGTTGACAGAATGTGCGGCGCTTGAGAGGGACACGGCCCGTCCGCGCCGCGCGCGTCCCGCGAAACCTTCCCGGCGTGGCGAAAATTTTTAGAGACAAAAACTTTCCCGCGGCGGCCGAAAAATTTTTCCGCCGGAATCTTCCGCCGACACCTCCGGCCCGCCCGCAACTTTCGACCGAGGAGCACGCCGCCGATGCGACCGAATCTTTCACAAGCGCGCCTGAAGTTCTCCGCGGCCGTCGCCGCCTGCCTGCTCGCGCTCGCCGGCTGCCAGTCGGCCACGACG
>DATHBT010000191.1:0-2353 GCA_035295985.1 Pyrinomonadaceae bacterium
ACGCATACTTTTCGCCTCCGCCTTTCGCGCCCAAGCGGCTCTCACTCTCACTGCTTCTTCGCCGCAGGTTTGACGCCGTCTCTCTTGATGCCCTCGCTCAGTTCGATGATGCGGTCGAGGTCGCGGCTGGCGCGCGCGGCCTGTCCAACTTCGAGGACGCCCGGAGACTCGAACAGCGGATTGGTGAGGAAGCTGTAGAGGTGTTTGCCGAGCGACGCGAGTGGGTCGTCGGCCGCCTCGGCGGGCGAGGGCCGCGACTTCTGCTCTTCGTCGTCTTTCGGCCGCGGGAGGGCGAGGTTGTGCCTGAGCCGCGTGGCGCACTTGTGCACTTCGCCGATCGCGGCGGGGAGCGAGTCGGCCGCCTCGGCCGCCCGCTTCGGGGTGAGCGCGAGCACGATCCGGTTGTAGCCCGCCTGTAGCGACTCGAAGTCGTGTTTGACCTGCGCGGTCGCGGCCTGCGTTCGCTTGCGTCCAGCCGCGCCGGCCGCCGCCGGGTCGAGGTCGCGGTTCAGGTTCTCGCGCTCGTGCTCCGCGGCCTGGCGGTTCATGTGCTCCTGTCGCCGCGCCGCGCCAAGCTCCCTGCCGCGCTGCGCGAGCGCCGCGCCCTCAGTCGCCGCGGCCAGACACAGCGCCGCGCACGTCAGGGCCGCCGTTTTACCCGTCCCGTAAAGAACTCTCATCACACACCTCCAATCCGACCGGGGCGCTATTTTATGACGAACGTCGCCGCGAAGGAAGTCTCTTCGGATTCGGTCGGGTCTTACGAGCGTTCGTAGAAGCTGAGGGCCGAGTCGCCCTGCCGAAGGACGCGCCAGCGACGCAGTTCGCCGGCGGCATCTTTCGGCTGGCTCTTATGATGATGCTCGGCGACGAGCAGTCCGCCCTCTCTGAGGAGCGCGGACGAGCGCGCGCCGAAGGCTTCGAGGACGGGCAGGTAGTCCGTCGCGTAGGGCGGATCGTAGAAGATTATGTCCCAGCCTTCCGTCTCGCGGGCTGCGGCGCGGCGCAGGAAGTCGGCCGCGTCATTCATCACCACCTCGGTCAACTCCTCCGGCACGCCGCACAGATCGAGGTTGGCCTCGACCAGCCCGCACATCTTGCGCGACTTGTCCACGAACGTCACGTGCCCTGCCCCGCGAGAGAGCGCCTCAATGCCGACCGCGCCCGACCCGGCGCACAGGTCGAGAAAGCGCGCGCCCTCTATGCGCGGCGCGAGCACGTTGAACAGCGTCTCGCGCAGCCGATCCGAGGTCGGCCGAATCTGCATCGACGGCGGACTCTTCAGCACCCGCCCGCGGTACTCTCCGGCGATGATTCTCACGATGAAAGGAGTTTGAGGTTTAAGGTTTGAAGTTTCAAGTTCGGGGGTGGCGGGCAATTAACCGCGAACAGCCTACTTCAGCGGGAGGTAGAGCAGCCGGCCCGCCCACTCGGCAGGCTCGGAGACTTTCGCTATCAACTCAAGATCGTCGATGCACTGCCCGACGGTCGCGCTTAGCTGGTGCGCGTAGATGACGCCCGCGAAGGCCGCGCCGGTTCGCCTCCTCCCCGCAGCTTCTTTGAGCAGATCGTCGTCCTGTGTGAACAGCACGCGCCCCAGAGCGGTCGCGCGATCAAGCAGGGCTGCGTCGTCCAGTCGCCGCGCGCCGTCCTCCTGCGCGGTTAAAACGTCAACGCCGCGCAGTCTTAAACCGTTGGTGACTGCGCGGCGCACATGAACGTCCATATAGAGCCTGACGCTCATCCGCCTTGCTCTCGCCCCGACTTCAAGAGTCGCTGACGGAGCGACCCGTCGCTTAATTCTGCTGCCAGTTCGTCGGCTTCCGCCCGACGCTTTCTGATCTCGGCGTCCAATTCGGCCTGGTTGTCGTAGTAGTAGGCCAGCGCCGCGTGTATCTGCGCCAGGGATAGGTGCGGATACTGGAAGTGCATCTCTTCGGGGCTTGAGCCGTGCGCGAGTTTGTCGATGGCGACTTCGATGACTTTGACGTTCGTGTCGTCTATCCACGCGACGCCGTGCTCGTCGATCTCGATGTGTGCTACTGCGGCGCTCGACATAATGTTCACCCCGGTGCTTTGAGTATAAGGCTGGCTTGAGGTTTGGCGAAGCAAAAATCGAGGGCACTAGCCGACAGAGGCGAGGCCGAAGCGCGCGTCGGCGCGGACGCGTGCGACGAGCTGGGAGGTTTCACGGGTGCGGCGGCGGGCGGTGAGGTAGTAGTCGGCCTCGCGCCGGGCCTCTTCGAGCAGGCGCACGTCACGCACGAGGTTGCCGACGCGGAACGTGGGCACGCCCGACTGGCGCGTGCCCATTACCTCGCCGGGGCCGCGTATCTCCAAGTCCTTTTCGGCG
>DATHBT010000192.1:0-37105 GCA_035295985.1 Pyrinomonadaceae bacterium
GCGCTCGGCCACCATCTCGGCCACGTCGCTCGAAGCCATCGGCATGATGGCGACGAACTCGTCGCCCGCGTAGCGAGCCAGGATGTCCATCTGGCGGAGCTGCTTTTTGACGACCGACGCGACCGCGGCAAGCATGCGGTCGCCGACGCCGTGGCCGTGCGCATCGTTGATCCGTTTGAAGTCGTCCAGGTCCATGCAGAGGACGGAGACCGGCTCGCGGTTGAGGCGCTGGCACTCGGCGAGCCGCTGTTCGAGCGCGAGGTGGAAGGCGCGCGCGTTGGGCAACTCGGTGAGCGGGTCTGTCAGCGCGCTCTCCTTAGTCTTCTCGTAGGTGACAGCGTTGTTCAGGGCGACCGAGGCGTGCTGCGAGACGGATTCGAGCAGGCGCACGTGCTCGGTCGTGTAGGAGGCGCGCGTCTGCGAGTAGAGCGTGATCGCGCCGAACGCGCCGTTCTCGCGGATGAGCGGCGCGACGAGTACGCCCTTGATCTTCTCGGCCACCTCTTCGGGGACGCCTACGAGATCGAGTTCCGGCGGCGTGTTGCACATCGAGCGGGCGTTGGCGATGACCCAGCCCGTGATCCCCTCCCCGATCGTGACGCGGCGGCGCTGGAAGATCTCGGCGTGCTCGCCGGCCGCGTGCGCGGCGACGGCCTTGCCCGTCCGCTCGTCAACGAGGTAGATGGCGCAGGTGTCGAAGGGGACGATCGAGCGGAGCTTGCCGGCGACGAGCGTGACCGTGTCCTGCAGGTTGAGCGAAGAGCCGATGGTCTGCGCGATCTCGTGGAGGGCGAAGACCTCGCGCTGGGCCTCGACGATTGAGCGGTAGCCGGCGTCGTCGCCGCCGGTCGTGCCGAGCACGTCGGAGGCCAGGCCGGCGTCGGGGCGCGCGTCCGTCATCCCCTCGTCCGACTGTACCTGTTCCTGTATGTCCTGCTCTGCGATCAGGTTGTCGAAGTAGTCGATGTTGTCGGCGAACATCTCGACGACCCGCGGATCGAACGACGAGCCGGCCATCTTGCGCAGCAGCCCGATGGAATCCTCGCGCTTCATGCCGAGGCGGTAGGGGCGGTCGCAGCGCGTCGCGTCGAAGAAGTCCACGACGGCGATGATGCGGGCGACGAGCGGAATCTCCTCTGCGCGCAGGCCCTTCGGGTAGCCGGAGCCGTCCCACTTCTCGTGGTGGAAGCGGACGATGTCCTCGACGGGGTAGGGGAAGTTGACGCGCCGGATGATGTCGCCGCCCACCACCGTGTGAATCTTCATCTTCTCGAACTCGGCGGAGGTGAGCTTGCCCGGCTTGTTCAGGATGTACTCCGGCACGGCCAGCTTGCCCACGTCGTGCAGCAACGCCCCGGCCTGCAAGGCGAGAAGCGCCTGCTCGTCAACGCCGAGCATCTTGCCCAGCTCCATCGCGTAAATCTGCGTGCGGCGGACGTGGCCGTGGGTCGTTTGATCCTTCGCGTCGATGGCGACGGCGAGCGACTCGATGGTGTTCATGTGCAGGTCCGCGATCTCCTGCACGTGGCGCAGCTTCTCCTCGTCCGCGCGCCTGAGTTCGGAGACCCGCGCCTCGTCGAATCGGAACAGCAGATAGACGAGGCCGATGATGAGCAGGCCGATGAGGGAGTATGAGGGATCAGACTGGCCGAGCCCTGAGTAGAGGAGCGAGGCCGAGACGCCGCCCGCCACCTGCGCCAGGGAAGTCCAGATCAGTCCCTCGCGCGAGAAACTTAGTTTCGACCCCGCCGCCAGAGTGACGTAGCCGGCCGCGGCCAGCGTGCTCAGGGAGTACTGCACCAGGGCGAGGACGCACAGCGGAATGAGGACGTAGCTGAGGGGCGCGAAACCGCCCAGGCCGGCCACGTTCGGGCCGCCCTGCTGACTGAGGAGCGCGTGGTAGATGTGGACTGCGACGCTGGTCGAGGCGACGGCGGACGCGACGAGGTAGGCCCGCCGCATGTGGTCTTTAATGCGGCGCGAGGAGAAGAGTGCGTCAACGCCGGCCAGCACCGCCGCGGGGGCCGCGCCGAACATCATCCCGGCGAGGAAGACGAAGGCCGACGCAATAGAGTTGGCCGCCCTGCCGTCGTCCGCGCCGTTGTGCTGGACGCTGAAGCGGCTCGAAGCGGCCGTCAGGGCGAGCAGGACCAGGCACCACAGAACCCCGTAGCCCGTCAGCCCGAGCAGGCCCGGCAGGGAAGCGACGAGGAGGGACGCGGCCGCGGCGACGACAAAACACCAAAGCGCAAGGCTCTTCCAGTTTCCTTTTGGCATGGTCGGCGGAGTGCTGGCAGGATTTAGCTTCGGAAAGGCTAAACTTTACTTCTGAAGGCTGCTGGCGAAGGAGAGTCGAATTGTGAAACATAGGCCAACAGCGTTGGCAGTTCTAAAATACCGATTAATCCCTCTTTGGTCAAGATTTTAATGATAGCGGCGCGGGGGAGCAGCAGACAGGGGGAAGGTTGGACAGGTATCTGACGGGGCGGAAAGGCAGTCGCAACAGGCCGATCATGCTTAAATGACGGAAAAAACACTGTATTTCGCCAAATCGTAGTGCTAAACTCCGCCGACTAACAGCACCTCGAATTTAAGACCGGCGGCGTAGCGGGAAGCCCGCAAGCGTGTGCCGGGCTGTGCTGGGAGATTTATGGCAAACAGACCACTGGAGAGAAAACGGGAGGAAACTCGATGCGACGTAATTTAGCCCTGCTGGCTCTGCTCGCGCTGGCATCCCTGTGGGCCGGCTGTGCCGCCGCCGACAACGCGAACCACAGCAACGCTAACAACGCGAACCACTCCAATATGAACGCGGGCGCGACGAACACCAACGCCGGCACGACCGGCGGCACGACGACCGGCACGAATGCCAACGCGGGTACGACGACCGGCGCCAACACGAACGCCGGGACTAACACCAACGCGGGCAACACGAATGCCGGCACGGGCAACACGAACAACACTAACCGCAACACGAACGCCACGGGCAACGCCAACAACAGGAACTCCTAACCCTGCCACGTCGGCCGAATATTCCGAGAGGCGCGCTACGCAAGTCCGGCGCGCCTCCCGCTTTCTGGGGAGCAGGGTAAGCCGGGTCATTGCGGCGGGAGGTAGTTCGGGATCACGGGATGGAAGAGCCACTTTCATACCGCTTCATCGCGGACGCGGAGGAGGCGGCCGGCGAAGCCGAAAGGCTGCTCGGCGAGGAGGTCATCAGCCTCGACACAGAGACTTACTGGGAAGCGCCCGACTCGAAGTCGAAAGTATCGCTCGTCCAGGTCGCCTCATCGCGACCCGAGGTGGTCGTCTTCGACGCCCTGTCGTGCGGCGTGGAACCGCTCCGCCCGCTGGCCGAGTCGCCCGCGGTCTCGATGGTCGCGCACAACGCCCGTTTTGATCAGGCGGTGCTGCGCGAAGCCGGACTCAAGCCCGCCTCGTTCATCGACACGCTGAGCCTCGCCCACGCTGCCCTGCACCTGCGCTCCTACAGCCTCGCCGCCGTCTCGGAACACCTCTTCGGCCTCCCGCTTGACAAGACGCTGCGGACATCGAACTGGCGCAGGCGTCCCCTCACGCGCGCGCAGATCGAATACGCCGCGCTCGACGCCCGCGTGACGCTCCGCACCTACTACGAGCTACGCCGCAGGCTCGAAGCCGAAGGGCGTTGGGAGGCAGCGCTAAGGTCGGCCCTACTCCCCGACGAGCCGGGTGAGGCGAAGCCGCGCCGCCAGCGCAGGCCCGCCTCACCCGGCCCGCCGCTCACGCCAGAGCAGAAGAAGACGGTCACGGCCCTGAAGAAGTGGCGACTCGAACGCGCCTTCTCGCAACGCGTCCCGGCTTACATGATCTGCCCCGACCGCACACTCGAATGCCTCGCGCGCGAAAGGCCGGAGACGCTCGATCAGCTACGAAACGTGTACGGCCTCGGCGAATCAAAGGTAGAACGCTTTGGAGAGGATTTGCTGACGGCCCTTCGCGACGCGGACTCGAAAGCCGCGCGCTGATCGGCTGCCTGACCCGTCGAGCCGTCCGGCCCCGAACAGAGCTAACCGAACCAGGTCAGACGGCCCTCTACCCCGCGTGCGACCGCGCCGCTACTCCTGAAGCTGTTTCGCCAGCTCTTCGGGCCGTGTGACGGGCTGTTTGCAGGCGTAATGCTCGCAGACGTAGGCCGTGGCGCGGCCGTCGATTGCGGGGCGTTCGCGCAGCAGCGGGAGTGAACCGCCGGCCGCATCGTCGCCAGTCGAGAGGGCCACGACCTTATTGGGCAGGTAGCGACGCCACACCTCGCGCAGTAGCTCCCCGCCGCCGGTGCTTCCGGGCGGCGCGACGACGGCGATCTCTTTCGGCGTCGAGAGGTAGAAGTCTATGGCGGAGAGAAGGCAGCCGAAGCCGGACGGGTGGCGCGCGACGGTGTCGCGAAGCAGTCGGAAGATCGTGACCGCCTTGCGGTAGTAAGTCTCATTCTCCGTGAGGACTGCCAGGCGGAGCATCAGGCCGGCCGCGACCGAGTTGCCCGAAGGCGTCGCGTTGTCGAAGAAATCCTTGTTGCGGACTATCAACTGCTCGCCGCTCCGGCCGACGTAGAAGAAGCCTCCCGCCTCCTCGTCCCAGAACTCTCCGATCATGAGGTCTGTGAGCGCGACCGACTCGCGGAGCCAACGGACTTCGCCGGTCGTCTCGTAGAGCGCGAGCAGACCAGCGGCGACGCAGGCGTAGTCGTCCTGGAAGGCGACGTGCTTCGCCCGACCGTCCTTGTAAACGTGCAGTAGTAAGCTCTTTTCGCCGCGTAGCTTCGACAGAAGGAAGTCTGCGTTTTGTTCCGCGACGCGGCGGTAGTCCTCGCGGTCGAGGACGGCCGCGGCGAGGGCGAAGCTCTCAAGCATCATCCCATTCCAGCCGGAGATGACTTTCTCGTCGCGGCCCGGCTTGACGCGCCCTTCGCGCGCCTGGAACAGCACGCTCCGGCCGCGCTCGACCGCGGCGCTTAACTCCGCGACGCCGATCCCTAACTCCTTCGCGACCTCCCCGGCCGCGCGCGGGACGTTGAGGATGTTCTTCTCCTCGAAGTTGCCCTCTTCGGTCACGTCGTAATAGGCGTTGAAGAGGCGCGCGTCCTCCGCGCCGAGCAGTCCCTCGATCTCTTCGACCGTCCAGACGAAGAACTTCCCCTCCACCCCCTCGGAGTCGGCGTCCTGCGTCGAGTAGAAGCCGCCTTCCGCGTCCGTCATCTCGCGGACGACGTAGTCGAACGTCTCTTCGGCGACGCGGCGGTAGAACCCGTCGTTCGTGGCCTGGAAGGCGTGCAGGTAGAGGCGCGAGAGCAGCGCGTTGTCGTAGAGCATCTTCTCGAAGTGGGGGACGAGCCAGCGCGCGTCAACCGAGTAGCGGTGGAAACCGCCGCCGAGCTGATCGTACATCCCGCCCTCCGCCATCTTGCGGCAGGTGTGCTCTACCATCCGCAGGGCGTCCTCGTTGTCGGTGCGCTTGTGAGTACGCAGCAGGAATTCCAGGTTCATCGCGGCGGGGAACTTCGGGGCGTTGCCGAAGCCGCCGTGTCGCGGGTCGTAGCCGCGCGACAGACCGCGGAATGCAGTATCGAGCAACTGTGCGTCTATCGGCGAGTTCGACTCGCTGGCCGCGCCCATGCCGCGCAAAGCGCCGAGCACGTCCGAGGCCGTCTGCTCGACCTCGTCGGGCTTCGAGCGGTAGGCCTCCGCGACGCCCTGTAGGACTCGCGGGAAGCCGGGCAGGTTGTAGCGGTCGGCCGGGGGAAAGTAAGTCCCGCCGTAGAAGGGGATGAGCTGTGGGGTGAGGAAGACGGTAAGCGGCCAGCCGCCGTGGCCGAGCATCATCTGCACGGCGTTCATATACGTCTGATCGATGTCGGGGCGCTCCTCGCGGTCAACCTTGATGTTGACGAAGTGCTCGTTCATCAGACGCGCGATCTCCTCGTTCTCGAACGACTCTCGCTCCATCACGTGGCACCAGTGGCAGGCCGAGTAGCCGATGCTGAGCAGGATCGGCTTGTCCTCCCGCCTGGCGCGCTCTAAAGCCTCCTCGCCCCACGGATACCAGTCCACGGGGTTGTGCGCGTGCTGCTGCAAGTACGGGCTGCTCTCGTCGATCAGACGGTTCGTGTGCTTGTGTTCTTGTCCCCCCATCCCGCTCGTCCTTTCGCTTTTCTCGGTTTGACGGGATTGTACGCGCGCGGCGGGGAGTTTCATAGGGGGCGGACGGACTTCGGAAGTGAGGCGGCAATTTGTTATACTGCTGCCACTGAATGACCATTCATTTTCGTCTTAAGCGACTCTGCGTTAGAGATGTGCCTTGCCGTTACCGGGGCGGGCGCAGCAGATTGTGAGGGAGCAGGATGGGGCGAGAGAGTTTAGAGATGGACGTGGTTTTCGTCGGCGCGGGGCCGGCGAACTTGAGCGGCGCGCTGCACCTGGCGCGGCTCGTGGCGAAGCACGACGAAGAGGTTTCCGCGGGGAAGCGCGAGGGCGAGCCGCTCGGGGAGATTCAGATCGCTGTCATCGAGAAGGGCGCGGCCGTCGGCTCGCACATCCTGTCGGGCGCGGTGATGGACCCGAAGGGCCTTCGGGAGCTGATGCCCGACTTCCTCGAACAGGGCGCTCCCGTCGAGTCGCCCGTCAACGAGGACGAGTTCCTGTACCTCACGAAGACTCGCGCGATCAAGTCGCCCATCACGCCGCCGCCGCTCAAGAACCATGGGTACTACATCGTCTCGCTGAACAAGCTGACCGCGTGGCTCGGCGAGAAGTGCGAGGAGGCCGGCGTCAACGTCTTCCCGGAGTTTCCGGGCGCGGAGATGCTGTACGACGAGCAGGATCGCGTGGTCGGAGTCCGCACCGGCGACAAGGGCATTAACAAGGAGGGGAAGGCGAAGGCCAACTTCGAGCCGGGCGTCGATCTGCTCGCGAAGGTGACGGTGCTCGGCGAAGGCCCGCGCGGCTCACTCACCAAGGAGCTTTCGCAGCGGCTGAACCTCAACGAGGGGCGCGAGCCGCAAGTCTATAGCATCGGCGTCAAGGAGCTGTGGGAGCTGCCGGACGACCGCTACCCGGCCGGCCGCGTCACGCACACGCTCGGCTACCCGTCTGACGCGAAAACCTACGGCGGCGGCTGGATTTACGGGATGCAGAACCGCGTCCTCAACATCGGCTACGTGACGGGCCTGGACTACCGCGACCCGCTGCTCGACCCGCACGCCGAGTTCCAACTCTTCAAGCAGCACCCCTTCGTCTCCCGCCTGCTCGAAGGCGGGCGCATGATCCGCTACGGCGCGAAGACCATCGCGGCCGGCGGTTATTACGCGATGCCCCGCCTCTACGCGAACGGCGTCCTCCTGGTGGGCGACTGCGCCGGCTTCCTCAACTCGCAGCGCCTCAAGGGCATCCACACTGCCGTCAAGAGCGGCATGCTCGCCGCGGAGACTATCTACGAGGCGCTCGTCGTGGGCGACTTCTCGGCAAGGCAACTTAAGCGTTACGAAGAACTGGTCGCGTCGAGCTGGATCACGACTGAGCTGCGCAAGGTCAGGAACTTCCACGCCGCGTTCGGACGGGGGCGCTGGCTCGGCCTGGCGAACGCGGGCCTGCAATTCCTAACGGGCGGGCGCTCGTGGGGCTTCTACGACCGCACGAGCACGGAGCCGGGCCACGCCGTCATGCGCAAGCTCTCCGACTACGGCTACCGCGGCGACCGGATCGAGCAGCGTTACAACGGCTTGCGCTTCGACGGTAAGATTACCTTCAACAAACTGACCGACGTTTACCACGCCGCGGTCGGCCACGACGAGGATCAGCCCGCGCACCTGCACGTGCTCGACACCAACATCTGCGCCGAGCGCTGCGCGGAGGAGTTCGGCAACCCCTGCCAGCGCTTCTGCCCGGCGGCCGTTTACGAGATGGTGGACGATCCTTCCAGCGGCAAACGCAAGCTACAGATCAACTTCTCCAACTGCGTCCACTGCAAGACCTGCGACATCATGGATCCCTACCAGATCATCAACTGGGTCACCCCCGAAGGCGGCGGCGGCCCGGATTACAAGAACATGTAAGGGCCGTGAAGAGTAAACCGTGACATGTGGCAGGCAAGAATTTCCCGCTTCTTGCCCCTCACTCGCCACTGTTTACTCGTCACGGCTAACGGCTCTTATGAAATTGTCGGCCTCATCGCGGGCGGAGTTGGAGGAGTTCTTCCGCGAGTTTTTGAGGGACGATAGACTTCGGCTGCCTCCGGTGAAGATTTATGCGGGGCGAGTGGCCGTGTGGCTGACGGGGCGAGCGGGGATCGACGCGATCACGCTGGGCCGCCGCGTACTAATTGCTCCGCGTCACGTGCGAGACGGCGGGAGGCGAGCGGTGTCCGGGCGGCTGATGGCTCACGAGGTCGCGCACATGTTGCAGGCCGAGCGCAAGGGGCTGCCGCTCTTCCTGTTCGCGTACCTGCGCGAGTATTTGAAGGGGATGAGGCGAGCCGTGAGGTGGGACGCTGCCTCGCACTGGCGGGCGTACTCAGAGATCAGCTTCGAGCGTGAGGCGCGCGAGGCCGAGCGCGCCTATGAAGCCTGGCGCATCCGAAGGGGCAAGTCCTGACTCCCTGTCGTCCGCGGCCGGGCGCCGGCGGCAGGGGCTTTCAACTGCCGTCGCACGTCGCGGCGGGCGGGCGGCCTGTGGAAGCTCAGGCCGCGTTGTCCGTGTTGTCCGTGAGGTGGAAACTGATCTTGCCCTGCTGAACCTCTTCGAGGGCGACGCGCGTCGGCTTGTGCCGCTGCGTGTCCATGCCTTCGACGCGCGGGCGAGCGCCCCGCTGTAGCTGCTTACTGCGCTGCGCCGCGACGATGATGAGCCTGTACTTGGAATCCAACTGCGGGCTGCCCTCCTCGGCCCGCTCCGCCGCCTCCGCCTTCTTCTCCGCCTGTTTAGCCATATTCAGTAATCTTCCGCGTCAGCCGAATTATTCCGGCAGATACTTTAAAGAGAAAACACCCGCGTATCAAACCGCCGCGGGCGAACCCGGCTAACCGCCCGCGGGGAAGGTAGCCAGCACGCGCTCGGCCAGCCACGCCTGCCGCTCGCGCCGCGCCCGCTCGGCCTGCACGATACCCGCGAGTTGCGCGGCAGCCCGCTCGACCTCGTCGTTTAAGACGACGTAGTCGAACTCGCGCCACTGCTCGACCTCGGCGCGAGAGTTGCCGAGCCGCACGTTTAACTGCTTGACGCTCTCGGTCTCCCGCGCGATCAGGCGCGCGCGCAGCACGTCGAACGACGGCGGCAGGATGAAGACGCTCACCGAGTCCTTGTTCGTGCCGCGGATCGAGGCCGCGCCCTGCACGTCGATCTCCAGGATCACGTCGCGGCCCGCGCGCAGCTCCTGCTCGACGGCCGTGCGCGAGGTCGCGTAAAAATTGCCGTGGACGACGGCCCACTCCAGAAACTCGCCGGCCTCGCGCGCCGCGTGGAACTCCGCGGCGGAGACGAAGCGGTAGTTGACGCCGTCGCGCTCGCCCTCGCGCGGCTGCCGCGTCGTCCACGATACTGAGTAGCCGAGGCGCGGGACGAGCTTGCGCGCGCGGCGGATGAGCGTGCCCTTGCCGCCGCCCGAGGGCGAGCTGATGACGAAGAGGATGCCGCGCGCGACCGGAGGGTTCAACTCCGCCAGCGCCTCGGCGGTCAGCTCGCGGGTCGTCGGCTCACTCAATGTTCTGCACCTGCTCGCGGAGCTTTTCGACCTCGGTCTTGATGGCGAGCGCCGCCTCCTTGATCGTCGTGTCGGTGGACTTCGACAGCACGGTGTTCGCCTCCCGGTTGAACTCCTGCAGAAGAAAGTCGAGCCGCTTGCCCACCTCGGCGTTGGAGTTAACGCCCTCGCGGAACTGTGTGACGTGGCTGCGCAGCCGCGCCAGCTCTTCGGTGATGTCGCTGCGGTCGGCGAGGTAGGCGACCTCCTGCGCGAGCCGCCCCTGATCGAGTTCCACGATCTCAAGACCGTCGCGCGCCAGCAGTTCGCTGATCCGCTTCTGCAGGCGAGCGCGGTAAGCCTCGACCAGATCGCCGGCGACGGCTTCGACTAGAGGAATCTGCCTCTCGATCTCGTCCAGCCGGCCGCGCATCTCTGCGGCAAGGGCTTCGCCCTCGCGCTCGCGCATCCGACTCAGGTCGGCCAGGGCCAGCGACAGCGCCTCCTCGATCCCGCGCGTCATCTCCTCGGTCAGCCCGCCGTTGCGCACCGGTTGGAGCGCGCCGGGCAGCCGGGCCAGCAGGTTCACGTCCGGCTCGCCCGGCAGGTTGAACTCGCGCTGCACCGTCCGCATCGCCTCGATGAAGCCGGTGATGAGCGGCCGGTTAACCTCGTAGCTCACCTCGTTCTGGCGGTCGAACGAGATGGTGACCTCGACGCGCCCGCGCGACAGTTGCTCGCCCACGCGCTTGCGCACCAATGGTTCGATCCCCGCCAGTTCCGGCCCCGCGCGCAGGTGCACGTCGAGGAAGCGGTTGTTGACCGTCTTCAGATCGACCGAGACGCTGAAGCCCTCGCCCGCCGCCTGCCCGCGGCCGAAACCCGTCATTGACTTCATAACTCAGAAGGCAGAAGGCAGAAGGCAGAAGGCAGAAGGCAATCGGGGAGGAGCGCGCTCGCGCCCACTTCTTGACTGCTTACTGCATACTGCTTACTGCCTACTGACCATTTCCTCCTCCTCCTCGTCGGCGAATTGGAGTTCGTAGAGTCGTTTGTAGGTGCCGCTCTGTTCGAGCAGCTCGGCGTGGCGGCCGGTCTCGATGACCCGGCCGCGCTCGATGACGGCGATCCGGTCGGCGCGGCGCACCGTCGAGAGGCGGTGCGCGATGACGACTGAGGTACGGCCTCGCGTCAGGTTCGCGAGCGCCTGCTGGACGTAGCGCTCACTCTCGGCGTCGAGCGCCGACGTGGCCTCGTCGAGGATGAGCACGGAGGAGTCGGCGAGAACGGCGCGCGCGATGGCGAGGCGCTGGCGCTGGCCGCCCGACAGGAAGATGCCGCGCTCGCCGACGAGCGTGTCGTAGCCGTCGGGGAGTTCCTTGATGAAGTCGTGCGCGAAGGCCACGCGCGCCGCCTGCTCGATCTCCTCGTCGGTCGCGTCTGGCCGGCTGTAGGAGATGTTGTAGCGAACGGTCTCGTTGAAGAGTACGGTCTCCTGCGTGACGAGGGCGATCTGCTCGCGCAAAGACTTGAGGCTCGCGTCGCGCAGATCGACCCCGTCCCAGGTGACGGCGCCCTCGGAAGGATCGTGCGAGCGCATGATGAGCTTCGTGAGCGTTGACTTGCCGCCGCCCGACTCGCCGACGAGCGCGATCATCTGACCCGCAGGCACGCTCAGGCTCACGTCCGAGAGCACGAGCCGGGCCTCGTCGTTCGCGTAGCTGAAGGAGACGTTGCGTAGCTCGATTTGATCGCGCAGCGGGCCGAGCCGGAGGGCGTCGGGCTTCTCCGGCAGCTCGCGCCGCTCGTCCAGAATCTCCCAGACGTGGCGCGCGGCGGCGAGCGCGATCTCCAATGCGTTCTGCAGGCGGGAGAGTTTCCTCATCGGGTCGTAGGACGAGAAGAGGAAGAAGAGGAAGGCGAGGAACTGCGCCGTGTCCATGCGGCCGGCCGCGATCTCGCGCTGGCCGAAGTAGAGCAGGACGGCCACGGCCACGACGCCGATCACCTCTATCACGGGCGGCGCGAAGCCCGTGATCTTCGCCGTCCGCAGGTTCGCGCGCATGATCTGGCGGGCGACGCGCGTGAAACGGCCCTGCTCACGCCCCTCGCCGCGATAGGCTTTAACTATGGGGTGGTTCGCCAGGCCCTCCTGCGCCGTGTCAACGAGCCGCTGGTTGCCCTCGTGCGTCTCGGTCGAGAGGTTGCGCAGACGGCGTCCGAACTTCGCCGTCAACAGCCCGATCACGGGCGCGATGATGAGCGAGCCGGCCGTGAGCCTCCACGAAAAATAGAAGGAGGCCGCGAGGAAGGCGACGAGCGTGAAGCCCTCGCGCAGCATGTCGCGCAGCGTGTTCGTGACGGCCGCCTCGATGGCCGCGGCCGAAGAGACCAGGCGCGAGACCAGGTAGTTCGTCCGGTGGCGCTCGTAGAAGTCAGCCGACTGGCGGAGCAGGTGCGCGTACAAGTCCTGCCGTAGTTTTAAGACCGACTCCTGCCCGATGCGGGCCATCAGGTAGGTCGAGAAATATTCGGCGACGCCCTTGCCGATCGTGAAGACGATGAGCAGGAGCGAGATCGTGCGCCAGGCGTCGAAGCCGGAGTCGGGGATCAGACGTTGAATGTCGAAGATGGTCTGGCTGCGGCCCGTAGTGCCGTCCCGGCCCAGGGCCTGATCGAAGATGGGGACGATGAGGCCGCCGACGGCGCTTTGCAGCAGTGCGCCCGCGATCATCGCGAACGTGGCGAACAGGAACTTCCCCCAGTGCGGCTTGAGGTAAGTCAGGAGTCGCAGGAGATCGCGCATTGTCCGTGTCTGTCGGTGTTCGTGCGAGTCGGTCGTTCGGTTGGAGGGAAGTCTTTTGGCCCGCCGCTTTAAAGCAGAGACTATACGAAGCGGCCTCGCGGCGCGTCAAGGCCGAGGTCGGCGTTGAAGCGGCAGCCCCGCAAAGGTTTAGACCCGGCGCGCGGCGCGGAATTTCGCTCCTTGCCGTGCGGCCGTGTTGCCTTATAATCTAAGCGCAATAAAATCACATTGTGCCGCCGTCCGGGCCGCCGGGCGCGCGGGCGCGAAT
This sequence comes from Pyrinomonadaceae bacterium, assembly GCA_035295985.1. Lineage (GTDB taxonomy): Bacteria > Acidobacteriota > Blastocatellia > Pyrinomonadales > Pyrinomonadaceae > JAIVGV01. The sequence continues at coordinate 12,783 of DATHBT010000192.1, forward strand.
GGATTTTCCGAAACAGTGACCCACAAACTCTTAATCGCAGACGACGACGCCAGCATGCGCCCGCTGCTCTCGGCCTATTTCCGCCGTCTCGGCTTCGAAGTCACAGAAGCCGAGACGGGCACGGAAGCTTTCTCCGCCGCGTCCGCCGCCGAGTTCGACTGCTTCATCTTCGACGTGACGATGCCGGGGCTGACGGGGCTGGAACTGCTGCGACGGCTGCGCGAGCGCGGCGTCACGACGCCGGCGCTCTTCCTGACCGCGCACGACGAGCTAGAGGACAAGGTCGCCGGCTTCGAGGCCGGCGCGGACGACTACCTCGCCAAACCCTTCGAGCCGCGCGAGCTTGAGGTGCGCGTCGAGGCCCTGCTCCGTCGCGCGAATCGCGCCCCGGCCGGCGAGGCCGAAGAGAAGGACAGGATCGCGGTCGGCGCGCTCGTCATAGACAAACGCCGCCACGAGGTGACGCGCGATGGCGAGCCGGTCGATCTCACGCCGCTCGAATTCCAGATTCTCGAAAGACTCGCCAGCGAGCCGGGCCGCGCCTGGTCGCGCAACGACCTGCTCGATCAGGTGTGGAGCACCGACTACGAGGGCTACCAGCGCAACGTCGATCCACACATCAACCGCCTGCGCCAGAAGATCGAGCCTGATCCGAAGAACCCGCGCTACGTGCTGACCGTGCGCGGCGTCGGCTACAAGCTCAACGACTCACTATGAACCCCAAGCGCGCCCCCCGCCTTCTTAGAGTCTGCCGCCCGCTCGCCCTGCTGCTCTCGGCCGCCGCGGGCGCGAGCGTCCCGGCCCAGCAGCCGACCCCCAGCCCGACGCCCTACAAGGTCGAAGCCCCCGCCGAGATCGCGGCGCAGACGACCGAGTTCGTGCTGCGCTGGAAGCCGACGCCACGCGTCAGGCGCTACCGCCTGCAGGTGGCGCGCGACCCCGAGTTCTCGGACATCGTCTTCGACGGCGCGGTCAACGGACTCGAACACCGAGTCACGGGACTGCCGCCCGGCCGCTACCACTGGCGCGTCGCGCCCGCGCCGAAAGAGACCGGGCGCTTCTCGTCCGGCGAGGTGGTCGAGGCCGCCGCCTCTTCTGACACGCCCCCGACGCCTTACCCCACCGCCTCGCCCGTGATGACGGCGACGCCCGCGACCGCGGCTACGCCTGTAGCGGCATCCGCCGCCGTGCTCCGCTCGCCGGCAAGCGCCGGCTGGCAGGCGGCGGTCGGTAAAGTTCAGCGGCCCGTCGCGGCGCGGCTGCGCCCCGGCCAGCAGTATGATCTCGTCGCGGTCAACTCGGACGGCACCGTTTACGCGCTCGAAGGCGCGAACGGCGCGGCGCTCTGGACGGCTCGATACCGCCCGGCCGCGCGCGGGGCCACGGCGGGCGAAGCGCCGAAAGAGGTCTTCACGCCGCTCGTCTATAACGTGCCGGGTCGCGAGACGGCGCACGTGCTCGTGGCCTTCGACGGCGGAGTCCGCATGATCGAGGGCGAGACGGGGCGCGAGCTGTGGCGCGCGCCGCTCAAGGGCCGCGCGGCCGGCGGCTCAATCGCCGATCTCGACGGCAAGCCGGAGACGGTCGAGATCGCGATCAGCACCGACGACCCTTCGCAGCTCTACATGCTCGACGCCGCTACGGGCGGCGTCGTCTCGCAGACTCAGCTCGGGGCCGCTGTGATCGGGTTGCCGATCCCGTTCCAGGCCGCGGAGCGGCGCGGCGTCATCGTCGCGGCCGATGGCGGGCGGCTAGACATTTACCAGGCCGACGGCACGCACCTGCGCGGCGTCCGCCTCGACGTGCCTTTCGTCACCCCGCCGCTCGTCGTCGCCGGCCCGCAAGGCACGGTCGTCGTCATCGGGACGCGCAACGGGGTGCTCTTTTTCGACGGCCCCGAGTTGAAGCCGGTCGGCCGCATCACGACCGAGAACGACTCGCCGCGCGGGCGGCTCGCCGCCGCCGACCTCGACGGCGACGGCACGCTGGAGATCGCTTTGATCACGCGGCTCGGCCGCGTGGTGGTAGTCAACGCGCGCGGCAGGATCAACTGGTCGGCCGAGGGCGGCTCGGACGCCTACTCCGCAGTCTTCGCAGACCTCGACCGCGACGGCGTGCTCGACGTGCTCGTGGCGGACGGGACGGCCTTCGCGCGCGGTTATTCGGGTCGCGACGGCCGCGTCGTCTGGCAGGCGGACGACGCACAAGGCGCGTCTGTAGGATCAGAGGGCGGTGATTCGCGGCCCTTGCGCACGCTGTGGGTGACGACCGTCGCCGGCTCTGACTCCCCGCTGATCGTCGGGGCAGACGCGGCGCGCGGAACCGTCCGCGCGGTCGGGATGCCGGTGGGCGGGGGCAGGGCCACTGCGCGGTGAGCGCGGCGCGCCCCGATGGGCAGGCGGGAGCGATCACGGCCGGCCGCGTCATCTGGCTCGTCGCGCTCGCGCTCTTCGTCGCGTGGCTGGTCGGGGTGTTGGCCGGCAAGGGCGGCTTCATACACATCCTCATCCTCTGCGCCGTGGCCGTCGCCTTCGTCCAGTGGCTGGCCGACCGGCGCGCGTCGCAGGGCTGAGCGAACAAAGCCTTTCTCCCCACGCGGGCCGCTTTTCGCCAACTCTTGCGGCAACGTGGCCGCACCCGCCACGCATCCATTCAGGAGATTTCGGATTTCGGATGTAAGAATCTCAAATCTCGAATCTGAAATCTTTAACCGTCTTCCAATCCGCAATCCGAAATCCGCATTCCGCAATCGGAGAAGGAGCGCCGACATTTTATGAACCGAAACATCCGCCGCGCCTCCGCGCTCACAGTCTTCGCCGCCCTCGCCTGCCTCCTCGCCGCCCCCGCGCCGGCGCAGTCTGACTTGCAGCGCGACACGGTCGCCATCACCTACCCGCTCGACGAGAGTGTGACGGTGAAGTTCCGCGGCACGACCCGCCTGCCGCGCCTCCAGGGCGAGGCCAAGGTCAGCCGCTCCGGCCGCCGCGGCACGCGCGTCGAGCTGAGCGTCAAAGACCTCCCGCGCGCCTACGAGCTGGGGAACGTTTACACGACCTACATCCTCTGGGCCATCACGCCCGAAGGCCGGGCCGACAACCTCGGCGAGATCAAGCGCGGCGGCAGCTTCCTCGTCAACTCGAAACTCGACGCGACGACGCCCCTGCAAACCTTCGCCATGATCGTCACGGCCGAGCCGCACTTCCTCGTGCGCGGCCCGAGCCGCATGGTCGTCCTCGAAAACCTGCCGCCGAACAAGCCGGGCGACGCTGACGTGGCGGTCGTCCCAGTCAAGTACCTCGGCAACACGAGCGACTACTTCAGCCAGTCGCGCATCCCCGACCTGGCCGACCAGGACTTCGCGCGCACGCCCACGTCGCTCCTCGGCGCGCGCCAGTCGATCCAGCTCGCGCGCTACGCCGGGGCCGAGCGCGACGCGACCGCCGAGCTGAGCGCGGCCACTGCGAAACTCTCCGAGGCCGAGAACGCCTGGCGCTTAAAGCAGCCCGAAGCCGAAGTTGACGCGCTCGCGCGCCGCGCAACGGAACTCGGCGCGCAGGCCGAGGAGGTAGCCGCCTACCGTAAGTCCGCCCGCGAGCGGCGCGACGAGATCGCGCGCCGCGACCGCGCCGTGCGCGACGCGGAGCGCACGGCCGACGAGTACGCCGCCGAGATCAACGACCTGCGCAACCGGCTCGAACGCTCCGAGCGCGCCCGCGAACTCTCCGACCGCGATCTCGCCAACACGACACAGCAGGTGCGCGACCTGCGCTCCGAAGTCGCGCGCCTCCGCGACGATTTGCAGCAGGCGCGCGCCGAGGCCGAGCAGGCCAAGATCAGGGTGGCACGCTTCGAGGGCGAGCGCGCCGCGGAGGACGCGCGCCGCACCGCCGAGCAGCGGGCCGCAGATCGGCAGGCGCAGTGGGCCGCCCTCCGCCAGTCGCTCATGCGCTTCGGCACTCTGCGCGAGTCGGCGGGCGGCGTCACGCTGGTTCTGCCGGATACCATCTGGGCGGGCGCTCGCTCGGCCAGCCTCGCGCCGGCTTCCGCCTCGAAGATCGAACCCCTCGCAGCCCTCCTCGCCAACTACCCCGATTCCCGCATCCAGATCGACGTGTTCACCGACAACCGCGGGGACGATCTGACCCTGCGTCGTCTCGCGCAGGATCGCGCGCAGGCGCTGGCCGAACGGCTCGTCAGCTCCGGCGTCGAGAACGCGCGCATACAGGCGAGCGGCATGGGGCCTGACAACCCCGTCGCGCCGAACACCACGCCCGCCGGCCGCACGCGCAACCGCCGCGTCGAGATCACGCTCACGCCGCCCGAACCCGCGGCCAGCGCGGCATCTAACTGAAAAAGCCGTAAACGGTAAACCGTAAACCGTGACAAGATAGAGGGTCTTCTTCTTGTCACGGTTTACGGTTTACCGTTTACGGCTTTTCATGATTTACGATTGACGGCGATGAGCCTGCTCGAAGTCCTACAGCTCGTGGGCTACAGCGCCGGGGCCGTCCTGACGCTGTGGATGAGCGTCCTGCTCATCAGGCAGCGGCGCGGGCTGGAGCCGGTCGAGCGCGTCCTGCTCGCCCTCGCCGTCTGCATCGGGCTGTGGCACTCGTGCAACCTCTTCATCACGCTCCACCGCCTGCTCGTCCTGGACGTGGGCCGCTGGTCCGTCGCGCTCCGGCTCGTTGATTCGCTCGCCGTCGCGAGCATCACCGTCTCCTACTCTCTCCTGCTGCACGTCCACCTGCACCTGTGGGCGCGCTCGCGCAACCGGCCCTTCACGTGGTTCGAGCGCGTGCGCGTCTATCTCTCCTACGTCCCGGCCGTGTTCATCCCCTTCGCGGTCTGGCACGTGTGGCGCGGCGCATACGCGCCGATGATCGAGAAGCTGACGTTCTTCGTGCTGCCCTTCGGCGTGTGGGCCGCCTACGTGCTCGCGCTCATCGCCGTGACCGGCTGGCTCATCGGGCGCGACGCGGAGACGCCGCGCGAGCGGCTGCTGATGCGCACGCTCGCCGCCTCCTTCGTCGGCATCGGCGCGATGCTCGTCGCCGCCTACGCGCTCGGCGTCGGGCGCGGAACGGAGGCCGGGTATTACCTGCAAACGCTCGCCAACCTCGGCTCGCTCCTCCCGACCGCGCTCATCGCCTACCACATCTACCGCTACCGCTACCTCGAACTCATCATCCGGGAGAGCCTCGTCGTCGCCACGTTCGCGGCCGTCGTCCTCGTCGTCTATCTCTACGTCATCCGCACGCTCTCCGGCTGGCTGACGGATCGCTACTCCCTGCGCGCAGGCGTCATCGAGACGCTATTCGTGCTGGCCTTCGCGCTCGTCTTCGCGCCGCTCCGCGCGTGGCTCGAACGGCGCTTCCACAAGCTCTTCCAGCGCGAGGCCACGCTCTACCGCGACGTGGTCGCGCGCATCGGCGCGGGGTCGGGCCGCCGCCACGACCTCGCGGAGTTCCTGCGCTTCGTCGCCGAGCGGACGGCGGCCGAGTTGGGCCTGCGCCGCGTCGAGTTCCGCCTGCGCGCTCACGGCGGCGAGACGACTGACGACGATCCGAGCGGTTCTGGCGATTCACGTGATGCCGATTCGCCCCGTCTTGTACGGGCAGGAAACGGAACTGCTGCGCGGGACGACATGGCGAAACTAATAGAGGACGCGGGCGGCTCGCCGGGCCTCTCCGGCCCCCTGCTACGCTCGCGCGGCTTCGAGGCGGCGTACCCGCTGCGCCTGCGCGACGGCGAGCAGTTGGGCGTGATGCTCGTTGACGCCTCGCGCGAGGCGCTGACCGAGGACGCCCGCGCGGTGCTCGAAGTGCTCGCCGGGCAGGTCGCCATCGTCATCGAGGATCATCGCCTGATCGAGGAAAACCTCCAGCTCGAACGGCGCCTCGCCGAGGGCGAGCGTCTTGCCGCGCTCGGCCGCATGGCCGCGACCGTCGCGCACGAGGTCAAGAACCCGCTCTCGGCGATCAAGTCAATCGCGCAGGTGATGCGTGAGGACGAACGTCTCGCGGGGAACTTCGACCGCGATCTCGAACTCATCATCGGCGAGACGGATCGGTTGAGCGGCACGGTCTCGCAGCTCCTCAGCTTCGCGCGCCGGCAGCCGCCCGCCGCCCCGCCGGCGCGCGCCGACGAGCTGACCTGCTCGACCGTCGAACTCTTCCGCGCGCAGGCGCAGAAGCGCGGCGTCGTGCTCGAATGCCGCGCCGAGGTCGAAGACACGCTCGACGGGCAGCGGGTCACGGCCCTGCGCGACGCGCTCTCGAACCTCGTGCTAAACGCAGTCCAGGCGACGCCGCGCGGCGGGGCGGTGCGCGTAGAGTGCGCGCGCGAAGGCGGCGCGCTACTCTGGGCCGTCGTGGACACCGGGCCGGGCGTGGCGGACGACCTCGCGGCCCGCGTCTGGGAGCCTTTCTTCACCACGCGCCAGCGCGGCACCGGCCTCGGCCTCGCCATCGTGCGCAAGCGCGTCGAAGAGGCAGGCGGCTCGGCACGCCTCGCGCCACGGCGCGCGGGCGAGGGCGCGCGCTTCGAGATACGCCTGCCGCTCGACGCCGTAAGCGATGCGGCCGGCGGCGCGCCCGGCCACAGCGCGAAAAGAGTTTGACGGCGTCGAACACAGTTGCAGGGGCGGGGCTTGTCCCTGCGCGCTTGGCGCGAAGCGCGAACAACAGGCGTGCCTGTTCTCAACATTGAGTACGAATGGATCGGTTGAGCGGCCTGACGGCCGCTGCGGCGAGGGACAAGCCCTGCCCCTACAGTTATGATGTGTGTTGGAAAGTCTCTCTGAAGTTAGTGCTGATGGAGGGTGAGGAGCGGCGATGGCGAAAAGGGAAGACGGCGACAAGTTCAGCCTCCTGATCATCGACGACGAGGAGGCCGCGCGCTACGGCATGCGGCGCGCGCTCGAACAGTTCGGCTACCTGGTCGAAGAGGCCGAGAGCATCGACGAGGCGCGACCCATTATGGCCGCGCGCACGCACGACCTGATGCTGCTCGACGTGAATCTGCCCGGCCAGAGCGGCCTCGAATTCTTGCAGGAGATGAAGGTCTGGAAGGGCGCGGCCCCGCTCGTCATCCTCATTACGGCGCACGGCTCCGAAAAGATGGCCGTCGAGGCAATGAAGGCCGGCGCTTACGACTACCTGCCGAAGCCCTTCGAGGTTGACGACCTGCGACTCGCCGTCAAGAACGCGCTCGAAACCATCGCCCTGCGCCGCGAGAACCAGCGGCTGCGCGAGCGGATCGAACTCGAAGCGCGCGCGCAAGGCTCGCTCATCGGCGACTCGGAGGGGATGGCGCGCGTCCGCTCGCTCATCGAGAAGGTCGCCGAGACGGACGCGACCGTGCTCGTGCGCGGCGAGTCGGGCACGGGCAAGGAGCTGGTCGCGCGCGAAATCCACGAGCGCAGCACCGGGCGTCGGCGCGGGGCGTTCGTCGCGGTCAACTGCGCTGCGCTCCCTTCGGAGCTGATCGAGTCGGAGCTGTTCGGCCACGAGAAGGGCGCTTTCACAGGCGCTTCGGCACGCCGGCACGGGAAGTTCGAGCAGGCGCAGGGCGGCACGCTCTTCCTCGACGAGATCGGCGACATGAGCGCGAACGTGCAGGCGAAACTCCTGCGCGCCCTCGAAGACCGCCACATCGAAAGGCTCGGCGGCTCGGACTCGATCCCGGTTGACGTGCGGATCGTGAGCGCCACGCACCGCCCGCTCGAACAGGAGATCGAGCGCGGAAACTTCCGGGCCGATCTCTTCTACCGCCTCCGCGTCGTCACCATCGACGTGCCGCCCCTGCGCGAGCGGCGCGAGGACATCCCCCGGCTGGCCGAGATGTTCGCGCATTTCGCCGCCGACCGTCACAACCTCCCGCCCCGCGCCATCTCGCCCGCCGCGATGCGCCGGCTCGTCGAGTACGACTGGCCGGGCAACGTGCGCGAACTGAAGAACGCGGTCGAGCGCGCAATGGTCTTAGCCAGTGGCGACGACTTGAAGCCGGACGATCTGCCCGACGAGGTCAGGCCCGCCGCAATTAAGGCCGGCGGCGCGTCCGCGTCACCTTCGGAACAGGTCGAAGGCGGGCTGAGCGTCCCCTTCACGGCGGACTTCCGGGAGGACAGGCGCGAGTTCGAGCGGCGCTACATCACGCGCTGCCTCGACGAGTCGGGCGGCAACGTCACGCGCGCCGCCGCGATGCTCGGCATGCACCGCCAGTCGCTCCAGCACAAGCTGCGCGAACTGGGCCTCGCCCGCCGCTACGTCGCTGTCGCGGGCGACGACGCGGCGGGGCAGAACGATCAGGATCAGTGACTCGAACGCGCGTCAAATTTGCGCGCGGCCCGCTTTGCCTTTAGACTCGTTTTGCCCTTGGATCATCTTTAAACTCGTTTCGCCTTTAGTTTCTCCTGTCGCCTCGCCCCGCGCGGCCCTCGCGGGCGCGATCAGGTCTCTCGCCACCGCTCCGAATCGTTGATCCGAATGTCAGACGGCACGAATAAATCCCGTGTGTCGGGAAGTGAGCAGCCACAACTTGAGGGCGTTGCGCCGCCCCCTGAAGTTGAGCTGCTGCTCCTGTGCGCGCGCGCAGAACTCCGCGAGGGCGACGCGCGGAGAATCCGCGAACTGATCGACACCGGGCCGGATTGGGACGCTGTCGTCGTCGGCGCGCTACGCCACGCGCTCGTGCCGCTCGTCCACGCGCACCTCAATGCCACCTCCACGCCCTCGCTCCCGGAGGAAGCCGCCTCGCGGTTGCGCGATCTCGCGCGTAGGATCGCCGCGTTCAACTCATACCTTGTCGGCGAACTTAGCGATCTGCTCACCGAGTTTGCCGCCCGCGGCGTCCAGGCCATCCCGTACAAAGGCCCTGCGCTCGCGCTCGAAGCTTACGGTCAGGTGTCTTTACGCCAGTTCTGCGACCTGGACATCATCGTGCGCCCCAAAGACATCCGTGCGGCTGCCGAAGTCCTGCGCGAGCGCGGCTACGCGCCCTACCGCGACCTGCGCGAGTCGCAACTGGCGTTGATGCTGCGGACGCAGTGCAACGCGCCCTTCACGCGCGACCGCGACCGCAGCGTCGTCGAGCTCCACTGGGGCGTGTGCGCCAGAGACTTCGCACGCCCGCTCGACCCTGAAGAATTTTGGGCGCGCAGCCGTGAGACGCAGTTCCGCGGCGCTCCGTCGAGGTCGCTCGCCGTAGAAGACCTCATGCTCGCGCTGTGCGTCCACGGCTCGAAGCACCGCTGGGAACAACTGAGCTGGGTCTGCGACGTGGCGCAACTCCTTCGCGGAAACCCGAACCTCCGCTGGGCCGAACTGCTCGAACGCGCCGGCCGTTGCGGCGTCCGGCGGATGCTTCTGCTCGGCCTGCGGCTCGCGCACGGGCTGCTCGACGCGCCGCTCGACGCGGCGTTGCGCGAAGCAATCGATGCGGATGCGGCGTCGGCTCGCCTCGCCGCGACCGTCGCCGACGGCATCTTCGGGCGGGGCGGCGCGCGGAAGGGCGTCGGCAATTATTTCGGCTTCCAGTGGGCGGCGCGCGAGCGCGCGTCCGATAAGCTCAGGTATTGCCGATACGCGCTGCACCCGACGGACGAAGACTTATACAGCTTGGCCTTGCCGCGCCCGCTCGCGTTTGCCTACTACGCGTGGCGCCCGCTCCGCATGATCAGGACGGGCGGGCCGGCGAGCCTCCGCCGCGGCGTTAATTCAGACGCCGCCCGTTGATGCGCGGGTGTAACTGTGCTAAGTTGCGTAGAACGTCTCGCGGCAATTCTTCCCGCAACGAACGCCCGCCGAGAAGAGGGATCGAAACCGTCGCCCGCACGCGCCGTCGCCGAACGGCCTCTGATTGATAAGCTTAATCACTCACGTACCTGTTGCCGCCGGATCGGAATGACACAAGTCGCGCCCTGACGTCCCCCGAGCCCCGCGGGCGGCGGTCGGTTGAAGGGTTATAGAGGTAAGCAAGAATGCGGAAGTTGTTTTGCACGAAACTGGTTGCGTCTCTCGCCGTGGCCTGTGTGGGCTTCGCGTGCCCTGACGGAGCCGCGGCCCGCCAGCAGGCGGGGCAGGGCAAGCCGGCCGCCGCACAGGCCGAGTCGCGCAAACCGTCTCCGGCGCAGGGTAGCGCCGCGCCCAAAGGAAAAGACGCCGGGTGGCAGCTCAAAGTCAGCAAAGGCACGCCGGCCATGATCAGTCTCAAGGCGAAGGACGCGCCGCTCGCGGAGATCGCGGCCGAGCTTTCGCGGAAGCTGAACGCGCCGGTCTTCCTGAGCAACGTGATGCGGCAGCAGCGCGTCTCGCAGGAGTTCTCCGACATCCCGCTCGAAGGCGCGGTGCGGATACTCTCGCCGCAGCCCTACATCGACTACGAGGTGAGCGGCGACCCCGCCTCACAGCCCCGGCCCATCGGCATCTACCTCCACGCGCTCAACGAGGAGCCGCCAGACCCGGCGGCCGTCGTCAAGGGCGAGACCGAGTCGCTCCTCATCCAGGGGCACACGGAGGAGGGAACTGAGGCCTACGAGAAGGCGAAGGAGAAGGACGACCTGCCGCTGCGCGTGAAGGTCGAGAAGGACGCCCTGAGCGTGCGCGCGCGCCGCCAGCCGCTCTCCGCCGTGCTCGCCGAGATCGCCAGCAAGGTTGACATCCCGTTCGAGATGAAATATGAATCAAGCGACCTCGTTGACGTTGACTTCAACAGCTACACCATAGATCAGGCGGTTCGCACGCTCTCGCCCAACATCCGGCTCTACATGCGCACCGATCTGTTGAGCTACGAGAACCGACCGCTCCGCCTCGTCCTCGTGCCGCCAGCCGGCGCCCAACAACCAATCAGGATGTGAGGAGGCCCTACACACTTGACCAAGCAGCAGATCAACCCGACCGCACAGCACACCGATCAGCAGCAGAACGAGAGGGGCGAGCGAGTCGCGCCCGCGGCCGAGAGGAAGCCCTTCGTCGAGCCTTCGGTCTCTGTCCCGACGGACGTTCTCGAAGCCACGGCCCTGTTCCAAGACGGGCCGAGCGTCTTGACCTCCAACGTCAACCCCTAGCCCCCTGACTCGGGGATTCAGAGCAAAACCGCCCGCAAGTCAGTAATACGGCAGCGATGACCGCCCCTTCCGCCCAAGCCATCTCGGCCTCCTGCTACGAACTGGGGGGAAGGTTGCTGGCCTTCCGCTATTGCGGCGCGGAGGCGGAGGGGCCGACGGAGAATTTCCTCTCCTCCTACCACCTGCGCCCGGTCAGCGGCGCGACGGCGGCGGACTCCACCGTGGATGTTTTCTACGGGCCGCCGCCGCCCGTCCCCGACGGCTCGCACACCTTCCAAGTCCCGCGCGGCGTCTGCCACGTCGCCGGCTCGGCGCTGCACCTCGACATAGACGAGTCGCGAATCTTCATCCACCCCAGGCACGCCGAGCGTGTCCAGGTCTGGCTGGGCGAGACGGAGCACGCGCGCCACCCCGTCGCTGTCATCAACGCACTCTCCTACGCCGTGCCGGGCGCGCTCCGCAAAGCCGGGCTGTTCGACCTGCACGCCGCCTGCGTCGTCGAGCCGTCGGGCGGGCGTGGGCTGATCATCGCGGGCAACTCCGGTAGCGGCAAGTCGAGCCTGACGATCAGGCTGGCCGCCGCAGGCTGGGGGTACCTGACGGACGACCTTCTGGCGCTGCGCGAAGAATCCGGCGTCGTCAACGCGTGGGCCTTCCGCCGCGCCTTCTCGATCTCGCGGCCGTCGCTCGCGCGCGCGGGCCGCCCTCCGCTCCTCGGGCTGCTCGGCCCGCCCGTCAACTCTGATCCGTCGAAACACTTACTCGATCCGGCCGCGTGCTTTCCGGGTCAGTTTGCCGAAAGCTGCACGCCGCGCGCGCTCTGCTTCCCCTCGGTGACGGGCGAGGCCGTCAGCCGGCTCGAAAGACTTTCGCAGGCCGAGGCCATGCGCCGCCTCGTCCGCCACTCGCCCTGGGCCGCCTACGACACTTCGACGGCGCGCTCGCACCTCGCGGCGCTGGCGCGCCTCGCTTCGCAGTGCCGCGTCTATGAGCTGGGCGCGGGCCTCGATCTGTACGAGCGGCCAGGCCGCGCCGCCGAACTTCTGGCGGCCTGCTTCGGAGACCAGGACTGATGGCCGACGCCCTCGTGACACGGCAGCCCCGCCCTCCGGGGCGCAAGCTCGTGACCGTCGAGCTGACGAACGTCTGCAACCTCCACTGCAGCTACTGCATGAGGGACGAGGACGCACTCTACCACTCGCCGGCCAACTTCTTCCCCGTCGAGCTGCTCCGGCGGATCATGCGCGAGGCCAGGCGGCCCGAGTTCGGCTTCGAGGGCGTCACGTTCACCGGCGGCGAGGTCCTCGTCCACCCGCACTTCCGCGAGGTGTTAGAGGCCGTACGCGACGAGGGCTGGAAGTACAGCTTCGTAACCAACGGCTGGCTCTTCGAGCGCGCCTACCCGGCCATCCTCGCCACCGCAGACGCCGCGCAAATGATCGCCTTCAGCCTCGACGGGGCGACGCGCGAGGCGCACGACCGCTGGCGCGGCGAGGGTTCGTTCGTGCGCGTGATGCGGGCCGTCACGCGCTGCCGCTTCAAGGGCATCCCGTTCCTGCTCAAAGCCCCGATCCGCCGCGACACAGTTGACAGCCTGCAAGACATGGCGCTAATGGCCGCGCGCCTCGGCGCGCGCGCCGTTCACTTCTCGCACCTGCTGCCAACCTCGCAGTCGGCTGAGGACGAGTCGGGCCTCACGATGGAAGAGCGCGCACACGCCGAGCAGGAGGTGGCGTTGCTCTCGAACATCCTCAAGATGCAGGTGGGCATCGCCGCCGGCTATTACAACACCAACCCCGGCTCGCCCTGCGACTCCCTCTCCGTCGGCACAGTCAACGTGGACTACCGCGGCCGGATGACGCTCTGCTGCAACCTCTCCGGCTACCGCGGGGCGTCCGACGGGCAAACCGACGTTCTCGCCGACCTCAACCGCGAGGACTTCGCCACAGGCTACGAACGCTTCCGGCGGAGCGCCGAGGCGCAGCTCGAAAGGCGCCGGCTGATGCTGGAAGGGCACGTGTTGCGGGGCACGAGTCCCGATCTCTACGAAGGCTCGCCGTGCCTCTACTGCCTCCAGAGCTTCGGCAAAGTCCCCTGGCAGTCGGCCGGGGCGTGGGGCGCGGGGTCGCCGCGCTCGCTCCCGGTTCTCTCGGCGGCGGCGCAACCGGGCGCGGGGTCGGAAGTATTTCTCAGACAGGAATCGGTCTAAAGATGAGCACCGCCGGAGAGGCCGCGAGGCCGCACGATCACGTCGTCTTCACGGACTTCGAGGGGGGCGAAGGCGTCCTCGTCGATCTCAACACGAAGCGCTACTACACCTTGAACGAGACGGCCGCGCTCATCTGGCGCGCGCTCGAACGCGGCGAAGGTGCTGAGGAGATCGTGCGGCAGTTGACCGAAGCCTACGACGTGACGGCCGAACACGCCGCCGCCTCGCTCGACAAGACGCTCTCGACACTTCGCGCGCGCCAGCTCCTCCGCTGAGTCGCGCCGCCCCTCCCCGTAACGAACATTTAGCCCCGACGCCGCGCGAAAAATTTGCGGCCCCGCCGGGGCGTGTGTTAGTTTCCGTTTCTCTCACGTAAGGCCGGCGCGGGCAGCGGTTCGCGCCGGCGGTAGTCGCCCGCACTCACCTTCCGCACTTGAAGGCAACTAACCTGAGCGCGCCCCCTTACCGCGGCGCGGTCGGTTATCCAAAGTGAAAGGATCACCTCATGAGAAGAACGATCCGCATCCGGCGCGGCGTCGCGCCCGTCCGCATCAATCTCACCATCCCGGCCGCCTTCATGATCGCCTCGGCGCTCGCGCTGACCGGCCTTTCGTTCCGCGACATCCCGGCCGCGCAGCCTCTTTCCGCCTCAGTCGTCATCAGTCAGGTTTACCCCGGCGGCGGCGGGGCGACCGGGACGTATAAGAACGACTACGTAGAACTGTTCAACCGCTCCATTGACCCAGTCGTGCTCGCGGGCTACTCGCTCCAATACGGGTCGTCCACGGGGCAATTCGGCAGCTCGTCCGCCAACATTTATGCTTTCCCGACGGGGACCACCATCCCGGGCAGCAGCTATCTGCTCGTGCAACTCGGCGCGGCCGGGTCGGTCACCACCCCCGTGCCCTCGCCCGATTTAACCACCGGCGGCCTCAGCATGGCCGCCGGCAGCGGCAAGATTGCGCTCGCCAACACGACCACCCCACTCGGCTGCGGCGCGATTGCGACGCCCTGCGCCCTGCCCCACGCGAACATCGTTGACTTAGTGGCTTACGGCACGTCGAACAACGGCGAAGGCGGCACCACGGTTAATAACGGCGCCGCGTTCAGCTCTGCGAACACGCAGGGCGCTGTGCGCAAGTCGAGCGGATGCACGGAGACTGACGATAACAACGCCGACTTCGACGTGGTGATCAACCCAGTCCCGCGCAACTCCTTCACGGCCCCCAGCCCGTGCGGCGCGAACGACGCGCAGCCTACGGTGGGCAGCACCACGCCGGCCGACAACGCCACGAACGTAGCGCCCGGCTCGAACATCACCATCACGTTCCGCGAGCCTGTCAACGTAACCGGCAACTGGTTCATGATCAGTTGCGCATCGACCGGAACACACGCCGCGGTGGTGAGCGGCGGCCCGACTACTTTCACGCTCGACCCGGACGCCGACTTCGGATCGAACGAACTCTGCACCGTCACGGTCGTCGCCTCGCAGGTCACCGACCAGGACGCGAACGACCCGCCCGACGCTATGCAGGGCAACTACGTCTTCGACTTTACCTCGGCCCCCATCCTGCCGACCCTCAGCGTCAACGACGTGTCGCTGAGCGAGGGCAGCGGCCCCGGTGTGACCGCCTTCACCTTCAACGTCAGCCTCTCGTCCTCCACGCACGGCGGCGTGACCTTCGACATCGCCACCGCCGACGGGGCGGCCAACCCGGCCACCGCCGGCAGCGATTACACGGCCAGGTCGCTGACGGGCCAGACCATCCCCAACGGGAGCAACAGTTATTCCTTCACCGTCGATGTGACCCGCGACGCCAGCTTCGAGCAGAACGAGACGTTCTTCGTCAACGTCACGAACATCACCGGGGCTACCGCCGGGGACGCGCAGGGCCTCGGCACCATCCTCAACGACGACACAGGGATATGCGGCGACGCCTTCACGCCCATCTACACGATTCAGGGGAGCGGCACGTCGAGCCCCATCAACGGCTCGACCGTCGCGACCGAGGGCGTGGTGATCGGCGACTTCCAGGGCGCGAGCAATCTGAGCGGCTTCCACGTCCAGGACCCGTCGGGCGACGCCAACACGGCCACGTCCGACGGCATATACGTCTTCGACGGCAGCTCGCCCGCCCTTGACGTTGCGGTGGGCGACCGGGTGCGCGTCGTCGGTACGGTAGCCGAGACTTCCGGGAACACGCGGATCAACCCCGCCCTCCCGACGCAGATTTGCAACACCGGAAACGAGCCGCCCGCGGCCACCGTCGTTGACCTGCCTGAGCCGGTTGACGGCGACCTCGAACGCTACGAGAACATGCGCGTCCTCTTCACCGAGGCGCTGACCGCCACGGGCAACTTCACATGGGGGCGCTTCGGCGAGCTGGTGCTCTCGGCGGACGGCCGCCTCTTCCAGCAGAACAGCTTCGACCGCCCGAACACGGCCGGCGCTCTGGCCCGGGCCAACTTAAACGAGCGCGCCTACGTCGTGCTCGACGACGGCAAATCAGTCCAGAACCCCGACCCGATTCCTTACCAGAGCGCGGACATGACCCGGCGCGCGGGCGACACCGTCACAGGGCTGACGGGGGTGCTCACCTTCGATTTCAACGAGTACCGCGTCCACCCGACCGTCGCGCCGGTCTTCGTGCAGGCGAACCCGCGCCCCGCCGCACCGGCGTCCGTCGGAGGCGATCTTAAAGCCGCCTCGGCGAACGTCCTCAACTACTTCAACGGCGGCGGCATGGGCGGCGGCTTCCCGACCGCCCGCGGCGCGTCCTCGCCGGCCGAGTTCAACCGCCAGCGCGCCAAGATCATCTCGATGCTCAGCACCCTCGACGCCGACGTGCTCGGCATCGTCGAGATGGAGAACGACGGCGGCGGCGCCCAGAGCGCGCTCCAGGATTTGGTCAACGGCCTGAACGACGCCACCGCGCCCGGCACCTACGTGGGCCTGCACAGCCCGAACCCCGGCACAGACCTCATCCAGAACGCGATCATCTACAAGCCGGCCTCCGTCACCCCGGTCGGCGCGCAGGTCAACGACATCGACTCGGCGTGGGCGCAGGCCCGCGCCCCGCTCGCGCAGACCTTCCGGCACAGCGGCAACGGCGAGAAGTTCACCTTCATCGTCAACCACTTCACCTCGAAGGGGTGCTCGTCGAGCGACACGGGCGACGACGCCGATAAAGGCGACGGGCAGGGGTGCGACAATTTCCAGCGCACGCAGCAGGCGAACCGGCTGCTCGTCTTCATCCAGGATCGCAAGACCGCCTCGGGCGACCCGGACGTGCTCTCAGTGGGTGACTACAACGCCTACGGAGAGGAAGACCCGATATTCATCCTGGAGCAGGACTCCGCCGACACGCTGTCGGACGGCACAGGCGGCCTCGTCAGCCAGTCGGAGCGGTTCGTGCCTGCGGGCGAGCGTTACTCCTTCCAGTTCGACTCGCAGTTCGGCGAGCTTGACCACGCCCTAGCCACGAAGAGCATGAACAACCAGATCACGGGCGCGACCATCTGGCACGTCAACGCGGACGAGCCGGTCGCCATCGACTACAACACGGAGTTCAAGACGCAAGACCTCTACGCGCCGTCGCCCTACCGCGCCGCCGACCACGACCCGCTCGTCGTCGGCCTCAGTCTTAGCTCGGCCCCGCCGCTCGCTCCCGGCTCGCTCATCATCTCGGAGTTCCGTCTCTCCGGCCCGGCCGGCGCTAACGACGAGTTCGTAGAGGTTTACAACAACACGAACTCGCCCGTCACCGTCCAGACGATAGACGGCTCGGCCGGGTACGCGCTGGCGGCCTCGTCCGGCGGCATCCGCTTCATCATCCCGAACGACACGGTCATACAGGCGCGCGGGTACTTCCTCGGCGTCAACAACGCGGCGCAGGGTTACAGCCTCGCCTCCCACCCCGCGGGCGGCGGCACGACCGCCGCCGGCGACCCGGTCAAGGACGCCGGCGGCAACCCCGCAGCCGGCTACACGACCGACATCCCCGATAACACCGGCATCGCGCTCTTCTCGACCGCGAACCCGGTAAACTTCAACACGGACACGCGGCTCGACGCCGTCGGTTCGGCCTCCGAAGCGAACACGCTCTACAAAGAGGGCGACGGCTATCCGGCCATCGGCGGCACCGCGCGGGAGTACAGCTTCTTCCGCGACCTCCGCTCGGGCCTGCCGAAGGACACGGGCGACAACGCCTCAGACTTCCTCTACGTCAACACGTTGGGGACGAACGAAGGCGCGGGCGGGCGTCTCGGCGCGCCGGGGCCGCAGAACCTTTCAAGCCCCGTCCAGCGCAACGCCGCGATCAAGGCGAGTCTCATCAATCCCTTCTGCGGCCCCGGCGAAACCGGGCCGGCCGCCGCCAACCCGACTCCCGGCCAGTCGCCAGACGGAACGCCCGTCGCCGGCACGTGCCAGAACGCCGCGCGCGACTCAACGCCCATCGCGACGCAGCCGGACACGAGCGCCCGCGGCACGTTCTACATCCGCCGCCGCTTCCACAACAAAACCGGACAGAACGTGACGCGCCTGCGCTTCCGCGTCGTGGACATCACGACGAAGCCGGAGGCTGGCACGGCCGACCTACGTGTGCTCTCCTCCGGCGCGACGCAGTACACCGTCAACGCCGCCGTCATGCCCTTACACGGGCTGACGCTCGAAGAGCCGCCCGCGCAGGCCATCGGCGGCGGGTTCAACTCCACCCTCCAATGCTGCACGGGGGCCGGCTCCGTGACCGGCGCGCGCGGGATCACGCTCGCCGAGCCGCTCGCCCCGAACGGCATCATCGACGTTCAGTTCCGCTTCGGCGTCATGGCCCCGGGCTTCTACCGCTTCTTCGTCAACGTCGAGGCGGAGCTGCAGCCGGCGATGATGCCAATCGCGCCCTCTAAGGCGGGCGCGCAGCAGATTAAACGCTGAGGTCCCGTCGCCGAGGGGCTTTCACTTCATGCCCTTCAAACGCGGGGGGCGCGCGAACGTCGAACACGTTCGCGCGCCCCCCGGCTTTTGATGCCCACAGTTTACACCCGCGATCGAACCTGGCTATCGGGCTGAGGAGAAGGGAAGGAGTAGGTGACGGTGTAGTCGGGCCAAGTCGCCTCGAACAGAGGGCGGCCGTGGTCTTCGAGCCAGGCGTGGCCGTCCAGAAGACCGCCGCCGCCTTTCCGCAGGCCGAAGACGACCCGCGTCTGCCGGCCGCCGAGAGCGAGGTAGCGGTGCAGGACGGGCGCGCGCTTCCAGCAGGTGGGAGTGAAGCAGAGCACGTCGGTCGCGAGCAGTGCGTCGAGCAGTTGCGCGACTCTTTTGTCCGAAAACCCGTCCGCCCGCCCGCCCTTTCGCGGAGCTGCCGACACGAGCGATAAGACTTTCGGCAGGGGCAAAAACTTCACCAGCGCCGAAAGGGCCGCGACCCACGCCGCGAGCCGCACGACGAGCCACGCCTCGCGCGGCTTACGAGCCACGAAGCCGACTGCCTTTCTCACTGTGCCGTACCGCATCGGGAAACTATTTCTACACGTGAGCTGCCCGGCGGGTCGAGTGAACCGGCTGTCACTGTCCGTCGGGCTGATTGTTCAATGGGCCGTCGCAAGCAGATGCGGGGCGGAGGAAGCGGCCGGGGCGCGGGGTCAGGGTTTCGAGAGCCTGTAGCCGCGGCGGGTGCGTGCCGCGACGGACGGGCGCTCGACCTTCACCTCAATCGTCCGCCAGCGGCCGTCGCGCGCACGGTTCGACGGGCGGTAGCCGAGCGTGTACTGGTTGCTCAGTTCCTCCACTATCTCCGCGAAAGCCTCACGCAGAGCCTGCCCCCCCGGTGTCGCCACGTAACGGCCGCCGCTCTTCGTGGAAAAATTGCGGAGGGCGCCCGCTGCAGTTGAAGTGATAGGTGAGCCGCCGAGGCCTTGCCCCATGTCAACAGTGTAGATAGTGGCGTTGGCAGCGAGGGCGGCGTTAAGCGCTTTCTCGTGGCTGGCGGCGCTGCGCGTGTCGGCCCCGTCGGAGAGGACGAGGATGGCGCGCCGCTTTTCGGGCCTCTTTGAGAGGTCTTGCGCGGCACGCAGCACGGCATCGTACAAGACCGTCATGCCCCTGGCCCCCAGATCGAAGGCTCTGGGCGAGAGGTCGCGGCTGTTAGAGTAGTCCTGCACGCGCTCGATCTTCGAGTTGAAGCTATAGACGGCCGCCGCGTCGTCCGCGCGCAGGCCGTCG
This sequence comes from Pyrinomonadaceae bacterium, assembly GCA_035295985.1. Classification (GTDB taxonomy): domain Bacteria; phylum Acidobacteriota; class Blastocatellia; order Pyrinomonadales; family Pyrinomonadaceae; genus JAIVGV01. The sequence goes on from DATHBT010000192.1 coordinate 32,280, forward strand.
AGGAAGCGTATGGCGGCAGAGCGTGCGAGCGAGACGCGCTTCTCCATGCTGCCGGAGGTGTCGAGCAGGAGGGCGACGGCGAAGGGCGTCTCCTCCTCGCCGAAGTTGGTCACCTGCTGCTCGCGCCCGTCCTCGAAGACCTTGAAGTCCGCCTTCCGCAGCCCCCGCACGTAAGCGCCGCCCCCGTCCGTCGCCGTCACGTTTAGGACGACGAGGTCGGATTCGACCGTGATGACCTCGTCGTCCTGTTGCGCGCGGGCGGGGCGATTGACGGACGGGCCGGCGGCGAGCGACAGGACGCAGGCGAGGAGTGCGAGGGCGACTTTCGCGCGCCGCCGCGCCGCCGCCGGGGTCAGACTTGTCGCGGCCCTGAGTTTCATTTGAAGAAGGCGCGGATGTGGCGGATCACGTCGAGCAACTGGTTGGCCGTATCGATAACCGAGGTCGAGATGACGTGGCGCGGGGTCTTCTCAACCTTCACTTGCAGCTCTTCGGAGAGTTTACGTAACTGGTCGAACGAGGCCTCGATGCCGGGCGGCACCTCTTTCAGCCTCTCCTTGTCGTCGTCGCCGCCGGCCCGCTCCCGGATGGAGCGCGCGAGCTTCTCCATCCGGCCCAGCTTCTTCTGCTCCGCCGGCCCGAATCTCTTCGAGTGCTCGAAGGCCTGGCACAACTCGGCCCCGAGCGCGGCGCTCTCCTTCGCCCGCTCGATGTTCTCTTTGTAAGCCTCTTCGCGCCGCTTGATCTCGAGTTTTTTGATCATCTCCTGGCGGCCCGGAATCTGGTGCGGGTCGTCGTCACCGCCACGCGAGGCGGCCGAGCGCGGCGTAGTCCCGATGGTTCCGTGTTGGGCGCGCGCCGCAACACATGCGGCGAACAGGAGAAGGGCGGCGAGAGCCGTAATGCCAAGGCGCAGAACCCTGCGCGCGCCGTTCTGCTCTGGCGTGGTTAACAGGGAGCTTGGCGAAGCTGTGTACATCGAAGACTGAGAGACAAGTTCAGCGCGCGGCGTTGTCCGTTGTGCCGACCCGCGTGGCGAAAGACCGGGAGCGGCCCGACTTCCTGAAAAACGGGGCGGCGCGACTTAAAGTTTTACTTGAAACTTGTCGTCGCGCCGACTCGTCAGATTTTAGTTGAAGTAAGGCCGGTTCAGGGAATGCGTACGGGCGTGTCGGGCGTGTTGATGAAATCATCGCCTTTCTGCCGCGGCCGCGGCTCGACGACTACTTTCGGCGGTGGCCGCCCCTCGGCCGGCCGCCGCGCGCCCATCTCCGGCTTGAACGGAATCTCCTCGCCGCGCGCCGCACTGAGCAGCCGGGCGACCCTTACCCCGCTCCAGTTTTTCGGCACAACCTGGAGGGAGTATTTGCCCTCCTCGTTCTGCGCGAGGTCGCGCGGCTCTAACGAAACCTCTCGGACTTCTCTCCCGTCACCGATCCGACTCTTCAACTCGATCTCGACGCTCAGGCCTTCGAGCCGTTCGCCCGAAATATTCCGCACCGTCCCGCCGACGATGGCCTGCCCGCCCGCCAGCCGCACTTCGTCCTGAAAGATTTGTGCTGCGGGCGGCGCGACCGCCCTAGCTTTCTCGGCCTCGGCGCGGCGGGAGGCAAGCGCCCTCTCGTTGCGGCCGCGCAGGTAGAAGTAGCCGCCGAGCAACCCCACGGTCAGCACGAGTGCGAGCAGCACGGGCCAGACCTTCGCGGCAAGGCTCTTCTGGCCCACCGTGTCGGCCGTCAGGTGGAACTCCTCTTCTGGAATCGAAGCCGCCGAATCGTCCTTCAATACAGACATCAGCTAAACCAGTCTGTCAGCCACCCAAAGCTAAATAGTTGAAACCAGAGGGCGCGACTCGCAGTCACTGCGTTTGCGGTGCGCCCCCCGTGATCTTCTCGACCAGGGCGACGATGAACTCGCGCTCGGCTTCGCCGTTGCTCGCGAGGCTCACCCACTCGGAGCCGGAGGCGCTGTCGCTCCTCCCCTCGACGCGCGCGTTGACGGCGACGCTCGTCGTCACGCCGTCGAGCGCTCGGACTTCGACGAGTAGCGTGTAGCGTCCGCGCGTCCAGCCGCGCACGCTGTCGCGCGGGAGGTCTGCGTAGCGGCTGATCTCGGCGAGCGCGACGACCGCGCCGCGCACGAACGCGTAGGGCTGCGTGACGAGGACGCCCTCCTCGCGGTTGGAGTTGGCCGTATCGAGCACCAGCTTTTGCTCCTGCATCAGCTCCTCGACCGCCTGAATGACGATGTCGCGGCGGGCGGTGAAGCGGTAGGGGTTGGCGACAGGGATCGGCGCGGGCGTGCGCCCCTTGCCGAAGTCGATGCCGCGCCCCGTCCCCGTGCTCTGGTTCCGGCCGTTCTGGCCCGGCGCTCGCTCCGCGCCCTGATTGCGGATGCGGTCGTTCTGCGTGTCAACGCCCTTCTCCTGAGCCAGCGCGCCCGCCGCGCCGAGCGTCAGCACGAACAGCAGACCGAAAACTCTCTTCAGCATCTCGCACCCCGCCTTTCTGCTTTGCCGAATCTTTGACCCTGGGAGACGCACTGAGAATAGACCAACGAACCTGCGTTTTCAAGAAAGACTTCGGAAGAGACGAAGAAGTGTGAACGCGGCAACGATGAACAAAAGGCAGGAAGTCAGGAGCCAGAACCCAGAAGTCAGAATGAGAACAGATCGTCTTCATTCTGACTTCTGACTCCTGGCTTCCGAATTCTGCTTTCAGCTCACCGTTCCGCGTTCCGGCTTCATCGTTCGGATTTACTGGTTCGTGTTGGCCGGCAGGGTGCCGTTCGAGTTGATGAGACCGTTGGCGTTCGTGTTCGCCGCGGCGTTCGCGTCGCGCTGCCGTTCCCAGTCGCGCAGGGCCTGGACGCCGCGCCAGAAGTCCGCCTCGTTGTTGTAGAAGTTGTGCGCGCCGTCGTTTCGCGAAGGCTCGCGGACGTAGTAGAGGAAGTCTGTGCGCGCGGGGCGGACGGCCGCTTCGAGCGAGCTGAGGCCAACTGAAGCGATGGGGCCGGGCGGGAGTCCGCGCACGAGGCGCGTGTTGTAAGGCGACTGGCGGTCGAGATCGCTCTGATAGACCTTGCCGTCGTTTCGCCACCGGCCTGCGAGCTTGGAGGCGTAGATGACCGTCGAATCGATGCCGAGCGCCATGTGGCGCGCGAGGCGGTTATAGATGACGGAGGAGACGACGGGCCGCTCCTCCTTGAGCTTCGCCTCCGTCTCGATGAGCGATGCGATGGTGACGATCTCGCGCGTCGTCCTGTTGGTCGCGCTCGCCTCGTCGGCCAGGCCGGCCCAGACCTGTCGGAAGCGGCGCACCATCGCCTCGACCATCTGCGGCGCGGTCGTGTTCGGCGGGAAGCTGTAGGTGTCAGGGTAGAGGTAGCCTTCGAGGTTGTCAGCCTGCGGGTCGATGTCTCGGATGAGGGACGTGTCGTCCATCAAGAGCAACGCGGCTTTTTCGTCAGGCAACCCGAGTTCTGGAATGCGCGCCATAGCGGCGGCGATGTCCCAGCGCGTCCAGCCCTCTATGACGGTGAAGCGGGCGAGCCGCTGCTCGCCCTCCTGAAGTTTCTGTAGGACTGCGAAGGGCGAGACCGGGGTTGGGAAACGGTACTCGCCGGCCTTGAGGCCGGGGCCGAGGCCGCGCGCGCGTATGTAGAGCCGAAGCGGCCAGTCGCGTCTGATAACCCCGGCGGATTTGAGACGCGCCAGAGTCTCGGCGGGCGGAGTGCCGCGAGGGATTTCGATGTACTGCTGCGAGGCGGCGTGTGCGACGGGCGTGTTGAGTTCGCGATAGACCCAGAGTAGGAAACCACCGCCGAAAAGGAGGCAGAGGAGGACGATAAGCAAGGCGATTCGCAGTAATCTCATAAAGTGGGACACTAGCTGATTTTGGTAGAGACTTCGTGAAGAAGTATCGTTCCGAAAAGATTGTTCGGCTGAAACACCTCTAATCTTCTACCTTCACTGTTCAGACATAAAGAGCGTATTCAAAACCTTTGCGCCTTTGCTCTAAGCTCGTTAGCCTTTTGCCAGAAAGTCGTTCAGGATGAGTGCCGCCGCCTCGCCATCGATGCGCGAGGCGACTTCCGAGGCGGAGGCGCCTGCGGAGCGCAGCGCCTGTTCGGCGGAGCGCGAGGTCAAACGCTCGTCCTGCAAGTGAACCGGGAGGTTCAAAGAGAGCGATAGATTTCGAGCGATGCGGCGGGCCTCCTGCGCCGCCTCGCCCTCCGACCCGTCGAGGTTGATCGGCAAACCAACTACCACCCCTTTGGCGTCAAAGCTCTGGCACAATTCGGCGATCTCTCTCAGCAGCTTCTTCCAGCTCGCGCGAGCGAGGGGCGGGAGCGGGCGGACTGAGAGCCGTAGCTCGTCCGAGACGGCCACGCCGACGCGGCGCGCCCCAAGGTCGAGCGCGAGCAGACGCCCGACGGGCCGTTCAGAACTCCGAAGTTCCTGTTCGTGCGTGTCGCCGTTCTCTCTCAACTTTTAGCGGGAGCTTGGCGTTTAGTATAGCGCAGCCCCGCGCTGCCGCGCCAAGCGGGCGCGCTTTTTAACGCTTTCTTGCGGGCTTTCCGGGGGCTGCTGTATATTCTCCGAACAAGCCGGCGGCGTCCCCGGAGCCGCCCCGTCGTCCGAAACTCTGAGGTGTCTTTGAATGTCTTTCCGCACTAAATTCATAATGGTCGTCTTCTCGGCCACGCTGGCCTTCTACACGCTCGTCGGCGGCTGGGTCTTCACCAGCGCGCAGCAGACGAACGACCCCGGCGCGCAGCTACGCATCTTCGAGAGCGTTTTACAGCACATTAACGACGATTACGTT
>DATHBT010000193.1:0-30157 GCA_035295985.1 Pyrinomonadaceae bacterium
CGGCTGCGCGCCGCGCGCCGCGGCGACGGGCGCGCCCGCGGCGGCGGCTGCCTCGTAGGAGGTCGGGACGGTTGACGCGCCGCCGTTGCCGTTGCCGGCCTGCGGCCCGCCGGGCCGCGGGTTGCCGCTCGCGCCCTCGCGCTCGCGCTGGAGGCGGAGCATCCGCTCCATCTCGGCGACGGCCAGCTCGTTGACCGGGTCGTAGCCGTAGGCCTGGCGGTAGGCGTTGTAGGCCCCGCGGTAGTCGCCCTGATCGGCGAGCGTGCGGCCCTGCTCCATGAACTTCTGCGAGGCGTTGAAGAGAGCGCGCCGGTAGTGGAGTTGGAACTCCATCTCGGAGGGGTTGGCGGCGACGGCGAGGGCGAACTCCTGCGCCGCGCGCTCCCACTGCTGCGCCTTCTCGTGCTCGACGCCGCGCTTGAAGTTCTTCTCGCCCTTCTTCGCCATCACCGCGGCGGGCGCGGAGAGCAGGCAGAACACCAGGGCCAGCGACGCGAACGTGCGCGCGTGAACGGAATGCTTCATCTCGAACCTCACAAAAGAAGCTATCAGCGGTCAGCCACCGGCAGCCGGCTATGCGCGCCGTCGCGGCGCGGCCGGCCGTTCGGAAGTTACACGTCGTGGCGGGGGAGACGTTCCTAAAATTGCGGTGCCGGTGGGGCGGCGCGTCGGGCGTCAGGCCGCGCGGCAGTTTTTAGCTGACGGCTGGCGGCTGACGGCTGACGGCCCCCCCCCCGTTGAGCTTGACCTCCTCGACGAAGGTCACGCGGTTGATCTCGTGCAGCGTGGAGACGCCGGCGAAGACTTTGCGCAGGGCCGACTCGCGCAAAGAGCGCAGGCCCTCGCGCTCGGCCGCGCGGCGCACCTCGGAGCCGGGCCGTCGCTCAATGATCATCTCGCGGATGTTGTCGGAAAGATCGAGCAGCTCGTGGATGGCGGTGCGGCCGCGGTAGCCGGTGTGGTTGCAGGCGTCGCAGCCGACGCTCATGTAGAAGACCCGGTCGCGGTAGTCGTCGGGGCGGAGGCCCGCCTCGATCAGCTCCGCGTCCGTCACGTCGTGCGGGCGCTTGCAGACCTCGCAGAGCATGCGTATGAGCCGCTGCGCCAGCACGCAGTTCAGGGAGGAGACGAAGTTGTACGGCTCGACCCCCATGTTGAGGAAGCGGCCGATCACGTCGATGACGTTGTTGGCGTGGACGGTCGTGAAGACGAGGTGGCCGGTCAGGGCCGACTGGATGGCGATCTGCGCGGTCTCCGTGTCGCGGATTTCGCCGACCATGATCTTGTCAGGGTCGTGGCGCAGGATCGAGCGCAGGCCGCGCGCGAAGGTCAAGCCCTTCTTCTCGTTGACGGGAATCTGCGTGATGCCGTGGAGCTGGTACTCGACCGGGTCCTCGATGGTGATGATCTTGTCTTCTTCGTTCCTGATCTCGTTCAGGGCGGCGTACAGAGAAGTCGTCTTGCCCGATCCGGTCGGGCCGGTGACGAGCACCATGCCGTAAGGCTCTGCGATGTAGTGGCGGAAGCGGCGCAGGTCGCCCTCGTCGAAGCCGACCACGTCGAGGTTCAGGTTCTTGAACGACTCGTTGATCTGCTCCTTGTCCAGAATACGGATCACCGCGTCCTCGCCGTGGACGGTCGGCATGACGGAGACGCGGAAATCGACGTTGCGCCCCTTGTAGCGGACGCGGAAGCGGCCGTCCTGCGGCACGCGCCGCTCGGCGATGTCGAGCTCCGACATGACCTTGATGCGCGAGATCAGGGTCTGGTGGTAGTCGAGCGAGATCGGCTCGACCTTCTCGTAGAGCGCGCCGTCAATTCTGTATTTGACGTGAACCGCCGTGTCGCGCGTCTCGATATGAATGTCGGAGGCGCGCGACTCCATCGCCGTGAAGATGACCGTATCGACCAGCTTGATGATCGGCGACATCTCCGAGTCGGTCGCCAGCCGGTCGAGGTCTAAGACCTCCTCGCCGTGCTCCGTCTCCTTGACGAGGGAGATGCGGAAGCCCGAAGTGGCCTCCTGCAGGACGCGCTGCGTGGCGTCGCCCCGGCGCAACACCACGTCAATCGCGCCGAAGGTCGCGACGTGCGGGACGATGCGCGCGTGCAGGGCCGAGGCCAGCTCGTCCAAGCGCTCCAGGTCGGTCGGGTCGGCCATCGCGACGTGCAGGCGCTTGCCCTCGCGGCGCAGCGGGACGAAGTGGTTGCGCACCATCAGCTCGACCGGGATTTCGGCGAGCAGCGCGTAGTCGATGGGCGATTCGCCTTCGGGCGGGAGCAGATCGACGTAGGGGAGGCGGTAGCGCGCGGCCAGCTCCTGCGCGGCGCGCACCTCGGGCGGGAGGTGGGCCGGCTGCGAGCCGCCGTCGCGGCGCGCGTCCGGCGCGGCCTCGTGTGAGGGGGCGAGGGTCTCTTCTAAAGATGCGCTCATCGGTTCGGGCGTAAACGGTTGCTTCTGTCGGGCTTTGCGGCCGGGCGTCGGGGGAATTTCGGCTGTAAAACTGTCAGATGCGGGAAACGGCCGGGGGACTGTCTGCCGGCGGGAGGCCCGTTTTTCCCGCCCCGCTCACCCGGTCGGCATCCCCGTGACGTTCGAGATCGACTGGATGATCGGCAGGTAAATCGCCAGCAGAATCGTGATCACGACCCCGCCCATCACCAGCAGAATCGCAGGTTCGAGGATGGTCGTCAACTGCTCAAGACGCACCTCGGACTCTGCATCGTAGAAGGTCGCCACCTCGTCCAACATCTCCTTCAGAGACCCGGAGCGCTCGCCCACGCCGATCATGTCGAGGGCGAGTTCCGGTATCCACCGGGCCGCCTCCAGGCTCTCCGTAAAAGACCGCCCCTCGCGGATCATCGGCAGGATCGCGGAAGATCGGGCCCGCAGCTCCCGGTTCGTGATCGCCTCGGCCGCGATCTCCCAGGATTCGACGAGCGTGATGCCCCCGGCGAGCAGCGTCGAGAGCGAGCGCGTCACCTGCGCGACGGCCAGTTGCGTCATCAGTTGGCCGGCGATGGGCAGCTTCAGAATAAAACGGTCAACCCAGAGGCGGCCGTTGGGCGTACGCGACCAGACGTAGAGCGCGACCGAGCCGCCTATGACGACGGGGCCGAACCAGTAGATGTTGGCCGCCATCCAGTTCGACAGGCCGACGACGACGGCCGTAATGGTCGGCAAATTGTTGCCGAAGCCCTCGAACAGGCGGGCCATGCGCGGCACGACGTAGGTCGTCAGGAAGACGACCATGCCGAGCGAGGCCAAAAGCAAAAAGAGCGGGTAGGCGAGCGCGCCGCGAATTTTCCTGCGAATCTCGACGCCGCGCCGCATGTAGCGGTTGTAGCGGACGAGCACCTCGTCCAACGCGCCGGAGCGTTCGCCCGCGAGGATCGAGGCCGTGTAGATGCGCGGGAAGATCGGCCCCTGCTGCGCGAAGGCCGAGGAGAGCGCCATGCCGCCGCGAATCTTATCCTCGACGTCGGCTAGCACCAGCCGCAGCCGCGCGCTCGCGGCCCGGCGGCGCAGCATCCCGACGGCCTGAAGGATGGGGATGCCGGCGCGGACGAGCGCGGCCATCTGCTGGTTGAAGAGGAGGAAGTCGCCCGCCTTGACACGCGCGCCGAGGCCCGACTTGCCGCCGCGCGTGAGCGCCGACGCGCCCGCTTTCTTAGGCGGCGCGACGGAGAAGACCCGGTAGCCCTCGGCTTCCAGGCGCGTGCGCGCCTCCCCGACGCCGACGGCCTCGACCGTCCGCGTCACCACCTCGCCCGCGGGCGTCCCCAAACGACAGATGAACTCGGCCATTACTGTTGGTTACTTACTACAGACAGGTTCGCGCCTTGCGGACACTGCCTGCGCGAAGCCGGCAGTATAACACGCGCCCCGCTAACGCGCCCGGCTCCGTACACGCTCCGCTCCCGATAAGGTTGCAAGGATAGGCACCCCTTGCCGGAAAAATTGAATTGACAGGGGGCTGTTGCGGGCGTAGCCTACGCGCGTTTTACAAAGGCTGACGGGAACCCCTTGCTCCTCCCCCGCCCGGCAACTGCCCTGTGCCGAGATAGCGGCCGTGGCCGGAAAGAGCGCCGCCCTCGTCACCCGCGGCGTCAGCCCAAACCTTGATCGAAGGAGTCGTCACTCCCTACTTTGTAGCTAACCTCGCCGACACTCGGCCCGCTCACCGACCCACGAAGGAGCCGACAGAATGAACACTCACAGAACCCCACGCCGCCTGCCGGGCTGTAAACCGGCGGCGCTGCTGGCAGCGTCCCTCATCTCGTTCGCCGCTTTCTCCGCCGTCGGCACGCCGCCGGGTGCGGCGCAGTCGGAGCAGGCGGAGCGGCAACTGGAAAACAAAATCCCGAAGCACCTGCCGATCAAAATCGAGGTCAAGAACCTGAGCAGCGAGCGGTGGGAGCGCGACCTCGAAGTCGAAGTCAAGAACGTCTCCGAAAAGCCGATCTACTACATGCGGTTCGGCATCGCCATGCCGGACGTCATTAGCAGCGGCGGCAACCCGATGGGGTTCAGCCTCCAGTACGGGAGGACCCGATTGATCTTCTTCACCGAGCCGCTCCGGCCGGACGACACGCCGATCCCGCCCGGCGAGACCTACACCTTCAAGCTGCGCGAGCAGGAGGTGCAGGGGTGGGAGGCATTCGTGCGGCGCAACAACCTCCCGAAGGGCGAGCCGAAGAAGATCAGGCTCATCCTCGGCGAGATCAACTTCGGCGACGGCACGGGCTTCCGCACCACCGGCGGGCTGCCCGTCAACATTCACAAGAAGCAGTAGCACAGCGACACCCGCCCGACCTGGCTGCAGAGGGCCGCGCTCGACGCGGCGGACACGCCGCCGGGACTCGCGCTCGGTTCTTTCAACCGAAGTCACCCTCTTAACCGGCGTCCCTGCCGGTAAAATTTTCTCCGGGGAGACCGCCGACCGGCCGCCGCAGGAAAGTTGCAGCGAGTTGAAGGTTTCGACAAACGGGAGTCTTGCGCGCGGCCGGGCCGGGGCGTAGAATGCGGACTGTTCCCCGGCGGTCTCCCGACCCGTTTTAGTCTCGGTCACGACAACCCGGAAGAGGTCGAGCGGCATCGGACGGTTACAACCGTCGGATCGCAAACGCTCCGCTTCAGCTTTTCGTCCCGTGAGGAGTCCCCGGCCGGGACTCCTGCCCAAGGAGGGTCCGCAATGAGGTCTCAGCGGCGCACACGCCCCGCCCTTCGCTTCGCACTCGCCTCCTCGCTCGCCTTAGCGGCGCTCGCCTTAGCGGCGCTCCCGCAAACCTCCGCGCAGCAGAAACAGGATCAGCCGTCGGGCGCGACCAAGTCCGCCGCGCCCGCCGCGGCCGACCCGGCCGCCGCGAAGGGGTCGGCCGAGCAGCCGCTCCTGCTGCTGCAGGGGCAGACGACGGCCGCGCCCGGCCAGGCCGCGGCCACGGTCGTCTCCGTGCCGGCCGCCGCAGCAGCCATCGCCGAGGACGAGCGCCACATCGTCAACGCCGACCTCGTCACCGTCAACGTGACGCTGACGGACTCCTACGGCCGCTACGTGACCGGACTCGGGAAGGAGGCCTTCTCGATCTTCGACAACAAGGAGGAGCAGCAGATCACGCACTTCTCCGACGACGACGCGCCCGTCAGCATGGGCGTCGTCTTCGACGTGTCGGGTTCGATGGGCAAGGAGAAGCTCGGCCGGGCGCGCGACGCGCTGCGCCACTTCATCGACACCAGCCACGGCGGCGACGAGTACTTCCTGATCGGCTTCAACTCGCGCGCCCAGCTCCTGATGGATCGCACGCGCGACTCCGACGCCATGCTCTCGAAGCTCACCTTCGTCGAGGCCAAGGGCAACACGGCGCTCTACGACGCCTGCTACCTCGGCCTCGAGCGCGTCACGCGCGGCACGCACCAGAAGCGCGCGCTCCTCATCATCTCCGACGGGCAGGACAACGCCTCGCGCTACAGCTTCGGCGAGCTGCGCCGACTGCTCAAGGAGACGGACGTGCTCATCTACGCCGTCGGCATCGTCGAGCGCAACAACCCCGGCACGCTCGACATGGGCGGGCAGGCTTTGCTCGACGAGCTGGCCTCCGTTTCGGGCGGGCGCGCCTTCTTCCCCGAGACGGCCGCCGAGATGAACGAAATCTTCGAGCGCATCGCCATCGAGCTGCGCCACCAGTACTCCATCGGCTACAAGCCCTCGAACTTCATGAACGACGGCAAGTGGCGGCGCATCAAGGTGAAGGTCAACCCGCCGCGCGGGCTGCCGCGCCTCTTCGTCCGCGCCAAAGAGGGCTACTACGCCACGACCAACCCGCGCTAGGGGCGCTCCGGCGTGGCGCGTCGCGCCGCACACGTCTGGCAACGCCCGCCGCGCGCGCGACTTCTAAACTTCCGGGGCCGCCGCAAGAAGCGCGCCCCGGAAGTTCTTTCGAGACGCCCCAGCCGCGCGAAGCCCGATCCGACGCGGGCCGATCACGACGAGACGCCCCGCGCCCGCCACCCTCCCGCGCCGCGAAGGGGAGGGCGGCGACGGCGCGGGGCGTCTTCGGGTTAAGCCCGGCGGCGCGCGCCGAAACTTCATGAGGAGTCAAAGACGCCCGATGGCACAGTCAGTCAGAATCCAGAGCACGCGCGCGACGCGCGCCGCCGCGTTCGCCGCCGCCCTCATCCTGCTCGCCTCGGCCTTCTGGCTCGCGGGCGCGTCCGCGCAGCAGCCGGCCCAGGACGGCCGCCCGCGCCGCGCAGGCACGCAGCAGCAGCCCGCCGCCGCGCAGACGCCAGCGCCGACCGCGACGCCCGCGCGCGCGTCAACGCCGACTGCCTCGCCGCAGGCGCAGCCGTCGCCCTCGCCCTCGCCGGGCGGCGATCAGGGGCAGGAGATCGACCCGGACGAGGTGCTCACCGTTGACACCAACCTCGTCAACCTCAACGTCCGCGTCATCGACCGCAACAACCGGCCCATCAACGACGTGCCGCAGTCAGAGTTCCGCGTCTTCGAGGACGGCGTGCAGCAGAAGATAGAGTTCTTCACGCGCGAGCAGGTGCCGATCACCTACGGCCTCGTCGTCGATAACTCGCGCTCCATCAGCTCGCAGCTCCAGCAGGTGCAGGACGCGGCCAAGACCATCATCAACAGCAACAAGCCCGGCGACGAGGCCTTCGTCGTCCGCTTCGTGGACTCCGACAAGATCGAGGAGTACCAGGACTTCACGAGCAACGAGGAGCTGCTGCACGACGCCGTGGATCGGATGTACGCCGAGGGCGGGCAGACGGCCGTCATCGACGCCGTGCTGCTCACCGCCGAGAAGCTCGCGCGCTACAAGAAGAACGATCCGCTGAACGACCGCCGCCGCCGCGCGCTCGTCCTCGTCACGGACGGCGAGGATCGCTCGTCCGTCTATAAGCAGGAGGATCTGTTCGACCGGCTGCGCGAGGAGGACGTGCAGATCTACGTCATCGGGTTCACGAACGAGCTTTCGACCGAGAGCGGTTTCATCCGCAAAAGCCCGAAGGAGAAGGCCGTCAAACTGATCAGCCGCCTCGCCACCGAGACGGGCGGCCGCGCCTTCTTCCCCAACTCGGTCTCCGAGCTCCCGCAGATCGCCGAGGAGATCACGAAGGACTTGCGGACGCAGTACGTCATCGGCTACTACCCGACCAACAGCGCCCGCGACGGCAGCTTCCGCCAGATTCGCGTCCAGATCGCCGACGCGGGCAAGCGCGACAAGCGCATCGCCATCACCCGGCCGGGCCGCACCGCCTCGCCCGCCGGCAGGCCGCCTCAGCAGCCGGCCTCCCGCACGTCCGCGACGAAGCGGCCGTAAAGGGCAGAAGGCATACAAAGCCCCGAAGGGGCGGCAATGCGATAGCTTGGGGCGCAGCCCCAAGACAGACGGCAGTTAACAAACATTGAAGCCCCGGAGAGGCGGAATAGATCTGTCTCGAGCGATCTATCCCGCCCCTCCGGGGCTTCGACGATTTTACCGGCCACGTTCCTGGGGCTGCGCCCCAAGCTATCATATGCCGCCCCTTCCGGGCTTCACTGCTTACTGCTTACCACTCACTGCTCACTTCTCGTCCGGGCTGACGACGCGGACGGGCTGCGGATCGTCGCGGTCGTCGGGCATCAGCGTGATCTGCCACGCGATGAAGGCCGTAAAGAGCAGCATGAGCAGTGTGACGAAGACGACGACGCGCCCGACCTCGAAGCGCGACTCGCGTCTGCTCTCGGCGAAGCCCTCGGGCATCTTGAGCGCGCCCGTGTCCACGACAATTGCGCCCGCTTGCCGGGTGCCGTTGCCGCCGCCGCTCTCCTCCGGCGGCGCGAGCTGCGCGGCCAGCTCCTCGACCGTGCTCCCTTCGGGGCCGGAGTAGCGGGCGTGGCGTTCGCGCCCCTTGCGCCTCCCGATCCTCATAGCCAGTCCACCTTCTTGAGGTAAAAGTAGAGTCCCACCCCGATGCCGATCATCGAGAGCAGGGCGAAGACGTAGCCGAAGCGCCAGTGCAGCTCCGGCATGAACGTGAAGTTCATCCCGTAGATGCCGGCGACGAGCGTGACCGACATCAGGATGGTGGCGATACTGGTGAGCCGCTTCATCACCATGTTCATCCGGTTCCCCGAAACCGAAAGATAAGCGTCCATCGTCGAGCCGAGCATGTCGCGCAGCGTGTCGATGGTGTCGGCCACGCGGATCAGGTGATCGTACACGTCCTGGAAATAGACGTAGGTTTCGCGCGCGAAGATCGGCTGCTCTCTGCGGAGCATCGTGTTAAAAACGTCTCGCAAAGGCGTGACGGTGCGGCGCAGGAAGAGGAGCTGCTTCTTGATGCGGAAGATCTGCTCGATGGACTCAGGTTTGAAGTCGCCGAAAATCTGATCTTCGAGATCGTCCATCCGGTCGCTGAGCACGTCCAAGAGCGGCAGGTAGTCGTCAACGATCGCGTCGATCAGGAGGTAGGCGAGCAGCCCCGCGCCGTGGTTCTCCCTGTCCTGCCACTCCGACCAGAGGCGGCGGGCCGTCCCGACGGCGCGGATCGGGCGCGAGTGGACGGTGACGAGGTAGTTGGGGCCGAGGAAGATGTTCAGCTCGCGCAGCTCCAGCGTGTCGTTCGGCCCCGAGAGCGACGCCTCGTAGAGGACGATGAAGTAGTAGCCCTCGTACTCCTCGACCTTGGGGCGCTGGTGCTCGTTGCGGCAGTCCTCGATGGAGAGCGGGTGGAAGCCGAACTCCTCGGCCAGCTCCTCGAAGTCGTGGCTGGTCGGGTCGCTCACGTCGGCCCAGACGATGTTGCGCGCCTCCACGCGCAGGTCGCTGATGTCGGCCGCCGGGCAGTCGTCGCGGAAAGTTTTCGTGTCGCTGTGCAGGCAGACCGTGGTGATCAAGTTGTCTTCGCGCCTCCCGCGTCGTGGCGGATTCGATTATACTGGCACGGCTCTTTTACCAGAGTTCACCCTCCGCCGGGAAGAGAAATCCAGATGAGACCGCTCGCCGCCGCCCCTCCCCTGCTGTTACCCCTGTGCCTGCTCGCCGCGCTCTTCGCCCAGCCAGCGCGCGCGCAGCAGCCCTTCTACACGGACGACGCCGACGTGACCGGGCGCGGCCAGTTCTTCTTCGAGGCGATCAACGAGTTCGACGTGCTCCACTCCTCCTCGCGGCCGGCCGTCCGGCAGAACACGGCCACCTTCACGCTCTCCTACGGGCTTTTCCGTAACGCCGAGGTGAGCGTCAGCGCGCCGCTCATCACGATCTTCAACGAGCGCGGAACCTTCCCGCGGCGCGTCAACGGCGTCGGCGACACGAGCATCCAGATCAAGTACAACTTCCTCAAGGAGCGCGAAGGCTCGCGGCTGCCGGCGATGACCGTCGCCTTCACCGTCGAGACGCCGACAGGCAGCGTCGAGAAGGGCACGGGGTCGGGGCTGTTCGACTACTCGCTGAACGGCATCCTGCAAAAGTCGCTGACCGGGCGGACGACGCTGCGCGCGAACGGTGGCCTCGTCTTCGCCGGCAACACGGCGACCGGCGCGGTCGGCCTGCGGACTCGCGGCAACGTCTTCACCGGCGGCGCGTCGGTCGTCCGCCGGTTCTCCGAACGGCTCGCGCTCGGTGCCGAGGTGACGGGCGCGCGCGCGCGCAACAAGGACCTGAGCCGCGGCCTCCTGCAGGGGCAGGTCGGCGGCAACTACACGCTGAACGACCGGATGACGCTCGACTTCGGCGTCCTCGCGGGCCGCTACGTCGCCAGCCCGCGCCTCGGCGCGCAAGTCGGCCTCTCCGTCGATCTCAACACGCGCCTCTCGGAGCGAGAGAAATGATGAACTGAAGGCAGGATTCAGGAGTCAGAATCCAGAATGACCGGCCGAAACCCTCCCCCATTCTGACTCCCGGATTCTGCCGCTCATCATTCCGCGCTCGTCATTCATCGTCTCTGATTTAGGACTCGGCAGCGGCGGACTTTTCCGCGGGCGTGAAGCGGACGCGGCGGATGCGGCGGCGGTCGACGCGCTCGACCGTGAAGCGCGCGCCGTCGTGCTCGACCGTCTCGCCGGGCTGCAGGAGCCGGCCCGTCCGGGCCTGAAGGAAGCCGGCGAGCGTCGTGTAGCTGCCGTCCTCGGGCAGGCCGAGAGCGAACTGGCGGTTGGCGTCTCGGACGGCGAGCATCCCGTCGAGGAGGTATGAGCCGTCGGGCTGCTCGCTGATCTGCAAGCGCACCTCCTCGTCGAACTCGTCGTCGATCTCGCCGACGATCTCTTCCAGAAGGTCTTCGAGCGTGACGATCCCCTCCATCCCGCCGTGCTCGTCCACGACGATGGCGAAGTGCGTGCGCGCCGTCTGCATCTGACGGAGCACCCCGGCGAGGCGCGCGCTCGCCGGGATGAAGAGCGGCGGGTGGAGCAGGCTCGCCAGATCGAACTCGCCGCCCGTCCCTTCGAGGAAGGGTTCGAGGTCGCGGCGGAAGAGGACGCCGACGATGTCGTCAAGCCGCTCCCGGTAAACCGGCAGGCGCGTGTAGCCGTGGGTGCGGAACGCCCGCTTCGTCTCTTCGAGCGAGGCCGTCAGCGGCAGGGCGTCCACGTTCGTGCGCGGCACCATCGCCTCGCGCACCTCGGCCTCGGAGAAGTCTAAGACGCGGTGGATGAGCCGCTGCTCCTCCTCTTCGAGGTGGCCGCTCTGGCGCGAGATGTTGACGAGCTGGCGCAGCTCCTCCTCCGTGTAGATCGACGCGTGGTCGGCCGTGGCGTGGACGCCGAAGGGGCGCACCATGCGCGCGCTGGCCCAGTCGAGCAGGCGGATGAAGGGGCGGAAGGTCTTGTAGAACAGCTCCATCGGCAGCGACGACCAGAGGGCGACGCCCTCGGCCCGCTGCAACCCCAGCAGCTTCGGGGCCTGCTCGCCGACCGTGATGTGGATCGAGGTCAGGATCGAGTAGGCGATGATGAAGGCGACCACGTGGAGCGACGTTTCGGCGTACTCGCCCGCGACCCTTTCGAGGACGGGGCGGAGCACGGGTTCGAGCAGCGCGGCGATGGTCGGCTCGCCGACGAGCGCGAGCGCGAGCGAGGCCAAAGTGATCCCGAACTGCGAGGCCGACAGGTAGGCGTTCAGGTTGTTGAGCAGCCTCATCAGTCTGATCGCCCTCTTGTCGCCGCCCGCGGCCAGCGTCTCGATGCGCGGCCTCCGCACGCCGACGAGCGCGAACTCGGCCGCAACGAAGAACCCGTTGGCGAGCACGATCACGACGATGAAGACGATGTTGAGGACAGTGAGCACGAACGCCCTCCGAATCAACGACGCCGGACTGAAGCCGGCCCAGCCGCCGCCCGACCATTTTATTACGGCCCCGCGCCGCGCGGGCAAGCGGGCTCGCGGGCGACGCCTTGCGAAGTGATCGCACGCGAGTGCGGGAGTCAGGGGCGGCGTTAAGACTTCGACACGGCAGCCGGACAGGTCGCGCGCCGCCCGCTCAGTCGCGCCCGGCCCTGACCGAGCCGCTGATCTTCTTGCGCGTCGTCTCGCCAGTCTTGAGCACCGGGAGTCCTTCATCCACGTCCGCGTGTGGGCGCGGGATGACGTGCGTGGCGACGACCTTGCCGACGCGCGAACCGGCCGCCGCACCGGCGTCAACGGCCGAGCGCACCGCCGCCACCTCGCCGCGGACGATGGCCGTCACCAGCCCCGCGTCGATCTTCTCGTAGCCGACAAGCTCGACGTTGGCCGCCTTCACCATCGCGTCGGCCGCCTCGATCATCGCCACCAGCCCCATGCACTCGACCATCCCCAACGCTTCCATCGCCCCTCCAATCAATAGCTGTTAGCTGTTAGCTATTAGCTGTTAGCCAGAAAAAAGCAGCTTGCCTCTCTGGCGGGATCAGGGTTGTAGTTTTGCTAACAGCTAACAGCTAACAGCTAACAGCTAACAGCTTCCCATCACCTTTCCCGCTTAAGATACAGGATTTCGTAGCTGGCTTGCTCGGTCTGGTGCGAGACCGCGCCGGTCAGCTCCCAGCCGTCGTAGCCGGCCGCTTCGAGGTAGTCCCAGACGTTCTGGCACGACTGCAAGGCCGCCTCGTGGTTGTCCGCCGCAGGCCCCACGCGCCCCTGCCACGCGCCGTTGACGAAGGTGACGCGCGCCTGCTGCACGCTACAGACCTGGTACTCGTACCTGCGCCGCGTCAACTCCGGTTCCCTTCTGCCGCGCGCCAGTCAGTCGCGCGTGAAAGTGAGGGTCACGTCGGCCGCCTGCCTCGCGGCGTCGGGCCTGACCTGCGTGTTGAGCTTGAGCTTGTCGAGGCCGGCGCGCGCGAGGGCGGGCATCGCGCCGGCGAGAAAACCCTCCACGTATGTCACGTCGAACGCGTCGCCCGGCCGCAGCTTCCACTCGGAGCGCACGCGCGCGGCGTCCGCGTCCGACAGCCCCGCGACGACCAGCTCTCCCATGCGGTACTGCGGCCCCTCTTGCACGTCGAAGCGGAAGGCGACGCGGCGCGCGGCGTCGTCGAACTCGCGCCGCTCGCGCCAGGTCATCGCGAGGTGGCCGCGCCGGCCGTAGAGTTTTCGCACCTCGCGCAGTTGCCGCTCGACGCGCGCGGCGTCGGCCACCTCGCCCGGCCGTATCGCGAGCGCCGCGTCGAGTTCCGCCGCCGGGAAGGCCGCGTTGCCCCCCCACTCCGCGCCGGCCCACGTATAGACCTGCCCCTCTTCGACGGGGAGCGAGACCGCGACGCCGCCCTTGCACGCGGCCGACTCGGCGACCGCCGCGCCCGGCTCGCCGAATCTGACCTTAAGGTGGCCCCGCCGGTGGTAGAGCGCGCGCACGGCCGAGTCCGCGAAGGCCGCCACCGCCTCCTGCGAGTAGTCCGTGCCCACCACCTGCCGCGCGACGGCCCGCAGCTCAGGCTCGACGGCGGCCGACGCGCCCGCGAAGTTGACGGAGCAGACCGGCAGGCTCACCCCGTTGACGCTGAAGACGTGCTTCGGGTCTCCGCCCGTCACGCTCGCCTGCGGCAGGTACTCGACCTCGCCCGCGATCTTGCGCTCGGCCAGCAGCCGTTCGAGCGCGCGCGTGACGGCGGCGACGGCCGAGTTCGACTCCGAGGCGCGGCCGTCGAACTCCGGCAGCTCTTTTTGGACGGCCGCGACAAGCTCGTCGCGCGTGAACCACACGAAGTTGTCGAAGACGACGGGGATGTTCCCCTCGCGCTTCGCCTCGACCACCTCGAACGTGACCGACGCCCGCCCGCCCGCCTCGCGCAGGTTGTAGCCGACGCGCGTGACCAGCCCGCTCAACACCAGCCGCTCGGCCGCAGCGTCCAGCGCCGCCACGTCCACCTCCTGCCCCGCGCTAAGGCCGCTGACCCGCGCGACCTCCTCCTCCTTCACCCGCTGCAACCCGACCCACTCGACCTTAGTCAGCCGCATCTTCCCCGCCGGCTGCTGTTGCCCGCGGACGACGGCCGCGCACGAAAGCAGCGCGACGAGCGAGAAGAATTTGATCGCGGTCTTCATTCGCCGAGCTTCTAAACCTCCGACCCGTGTCAGTTCCGCAGCGAGTGGATCGGCGCGGGAATGCGCCCGCCGCGGCGGATGAATGCATCGCAGCGGAAGCGGTTGACGGGCATGACGGGCGCGGTGCCCAGCAGGCCGCCGAACTCGACCATGTCTCCGACATCTTTGCCGGGCACGGGGATGATGCGCACGGCCGTCGTCTTGTTGTTCATCACGCCGACCGCCATCTCGTCGGCGATGATCGCGGCGATGGTCTCGGCCGAAGTCTCCCCGGGCACGGCCACCATGTCGAGGCCGACCGAGCAGACGCTAGTCCACGCCTCCAGCTTTTCCAACGTCAGCGCGCCGACGCGCGCCGCCTCGATCATGCCGCCGTCCTCCGAGACGGGGATGAACGCGCCGCTCATCCCGCCCACCGCGGACGAAGCCATCGCGCCGCCCTTCTTGACCGCGTCGGTAAGCAGGGCGAGCGCGGCGGTCGTGCCCGGAGCGCCCGCGCGCTCGAAGCCCATGCCCTCGATGATCTCCGCGACCGAGTCGCCCTCGGCCGGCGTCGGCGCTAAGCTGAGATCGATGATGCCGAAGCGCAGGCCCAGACGGCGCGCGGCCTCGCGGCCGACGAGTTCGCCCGCGCGCGCGAGTTTGAAGGAGAGTTTTTTGATCAGCTCGGCCAGCTCGTCCAAAGGCATGTCGGCGGGCGCGTGGCGCACCGCGTGGTTGACGACGCCGGGGCCGGAGACGCCGACGTTGACGACCGCCTCTGGTTCGCCCGCGCCGTGGAACGCCCCCGCCATGAACGGGTTGTCCTCGACCGCGTTGGCGAAGCAGACGAACTTCGCGCACGCGAGTCCCCCGCTCTCTCTCGTGCGCTCGGCCATCTCCTTGACCAGTTCGCCGACGAGGCGCACGGCGTCCATGTTGATGCCTGCGCGCGTGGTCGCGACGTTGACCGACGAGCAGAGCCGCTTGGTCGAAGCCAACGCTTCGGGGATCGAGTCGAGGAAGATTTTGCCGGTGTCCGTCCAGCCCTTGTGGACGAGCGCCGAGTAGCCGCCGATGAAGTCAACGCCGACCTCCCCGGCGCCCTCGTCAATCGCGCGCGCGAGTTTCAAACAATCGGACGTCGAGCGCGCCGCGCCCGCGATCAGGGAGGCCGGCGTGATCGAGATTCGCTTGTTGGCGACGCGGATGCCCATCTCTTCGCCGACCGCGTCAACGGTCTCGACCAGCCGCCCGGCCGTCCGCTCGATCTTCTCGCGGGCGCGCTCGGCCGTGCGCTCAATCGTCTCGCTCGCGCAGTCGCGCAGAGAGAGGCCGAGCGTGACCGTGCGCACGTCCAAGTGCTCCATCTCGGTCATCCGCACGGTCTGTAGGATTTCAGCCTGTGTGTATTCCATGAAGAAAGGTGGACGCCGCGCCTAGCCGAGGGTGAAGCTGAGGAGCCACAGCAGCAGGAAGAGCAGGAAGAGGACGGCGGCGATGACGAGGAAGCGCACGCCCGGATCGTCCGCCGCCTCGTCGATGACGACCGACGACGCCTCGCGCAGCCGCTCGACCCGCGGCTTCAAGCTCTCGCCCACGCTCGCGCCGAGGACGGCCGCGCGCCCGCGCACGCCGCCGCGCGCCTCCGCGCCTCCGCCCGCGCGAGCCTCGTCTGCCTCGGGCGCGGCGGCGTGAACGGCGTCGGGCGTCGCACCTGCCGCGTGCGGAGTCGCATCCGTTGTCACGACGGAAGGACGCGCCGCGCCCCCTTCGCCGGCACGCGTGGACGCGTGATTGTCAGACGAACTTTCCGGCTCGGCGGCGGGCACGTCCCCCAGCTTGCCGCTCAGCGAGGCGGCCACGCGCTCGGCCTCCAGCGCCAGCGGGTGTTCCGCCTGCCGCGGCGCGACCGCCTCGCCCGCCTGCTCCGCGTCCTCGCCCATCGGCCGCCCGCACTGCGGGCAAAAATGCGCGCGCCCGCGCACGGACGCGCCGCAGTTCAGACACCGACGTGCGATCTCAGGCTCAGACATAAGGGATGAGGGATGAGGGATGAGGGATGAAAAGAAGAAAGCGCGACTCAGCTACCACGCCTTCATCCCTCATCCCTCATCCCTCATCCCTTCTTCAAATCCGGTGCATCGCGTTGAAGAGGTCTTCGCGCTGGGCGTAGACGCGGACGCCGAGGCGCTCGCCCTCGGCGCGGAAGCGTTCCTTGAGTTCCGAGACCGAGGCGCGGGCGCGCGACGAGTCGGCGATGATGACCATCGCGAACTTGCCCTGCACGACCGTCTGGTTGATGTCGATGATGCTGCAATCGGACTCGGCCAGAATCTGCGCCACGGCCGCCACGATGCCCGGATGATCGACGCCGAAGACCGACACCACCAGCCGGCCCGCCGATCCCCCCGCCGCCTCTCCGCCGCCCGCGCGCCCGGCCGACGCCGTGCCGTTCGCGCCGCCGCCGCCGACGACCGGCTCAATCGCGCGGTAGATGTCCGTCACCAGGTTCTCGACCGCGCGCTCGTCGGCCTGCGCCCCAAGGCGGCCGTAAACGGCGCGCGTGATGCGGTAGATCAGCTCTTCGTCTGCCATTCGAGAAAGTGATGGGTGATGGGTGATGGGTGATGAGTGAGAAGACGTTTGTTAACTCATCACTCATTACTCATCACTGCCTCGTCCCGTTGTCGCCTGTGCGCAGCAGCGCGCGCGCCTCGGCGTTCAAGTCTTCGGAGGGCGAGTCCTGCACGTCCATCCGGTCGACGATGCCGACGACCGCCGCCTCGATTGCCATCTCCTGATCGCCGACGGCCGTGCGCGCCGCCTTGCCGAAGGCGCACATCACGACCTCGCCTATCCCGGCGCCCAGCCGGTCGGCTACCACGATGACGCTGCGGTTCGGCTCCTTCGCCAGCTCAATCGGATGCACGATCAGAAACTTGACGCCTTCTAAGTCGGGCGACTTCTTCGTTGACCAGACCGTGCCGACGACTTTGCCGAGGAACATAAAAGAAGCTGTTGGCTGTTAGCGATTAGCCGTTAGCCGGAAGAAGAGACCTTCCGGCTGACGGCCTTCGCCACGGCTTCTGTTTTCGGTTTTGCTGAAAGCTAATAGCTAACAGCTACACTTTCGCGAAGACCTCGGCCGGCTCGCCGATGTCGCGGGCCGATGGCGTGATGATAGTCTTGGCGTTGACGTAGATCTTCTCGCCCTTCTGGATGGCGCGGCGCACGTCGTCTTCGGAGACGAAGTCGACGGGCTTGCGGCCGTTGGCCGACTGCGCTCGCGGGCCGCCGTTGCCCGCGGCGGCCGGCGGCTTCGGCGCGGCCGGCTGCGCGGTCGCGGACTGAGCGGGCGCGGACTCGCCGTTGCCGCCCCCGTTGCCGACGCTTGAGCGCGCGGTCGGCGCGGCCTCGGCGTGCGGGGCGGCGGCGGACTTCGCGTCGATCCAGCCGGGGTTGATCTCGTTCACGGGCTGCGCGGGCGGGGGCGAGGCCGTCGGGTGCAGGTGCGCACCCGTGGGCGCGGGGGCCGCAGTGCCGCCGTCGCCGCCGCGTCCCGCGAGGAAGCGATCCACGATTGCCGCCACCTCCTCGCGGCTGATCTTCTGCCCCTGCGCGGCGACCGCTGGCTGCTGCGCCGGACGGCCGGCAGTCTGCATCGCGACGGGCTGCTGTCCGGCTCCCTGCGCGGGCCGCTTGCTGGCGACCGGGCGCGTCTCGAAGGCGACGCGCTTAATGTCCATCAGGTGCAGCGGCGAGATGTTGTCTGAAGTGACGTTGCCGCCCCACGAGCCGCAGCCCAGGGTCATCGAAGGCGGGAGCGCGGTCGAGAAGCCGATTGCGCCGTGCGTCGTCGGCGTGTTAACGACGACGCGCGAGGCGGGCATCTCGCGCCCGTAGGCGACCGCGACCTCGCGCGAGCGCGTGTGCACGCCCGCCGTGTGGCCCATGCCGCCGTAACTCAGAACCTCGAAGCAGCGCGCGGCGGCGCGCTCGACGCCGTCCTCGACGTAGAAGGCGAGGATGGGCGAGAGCTTCTCCATCGAGAGCGGAAAGTCGCGCCCCACGCCGCCCACGTCCGTCATCAAACAGCGCGTCCCCTGCGGGACACTGAGGCCGGCCATCTTCGCGATCACCTCGACCGACTTGCCGACGATGGCCGGGTTCAGCGACCGCTGCGGCGTGGCGACGAGTTTGGCGAGCTGGTCGGCCTCGGCCGCGCTCAGCCAGTGGCCGCCTTGCCGCGCGAACTCCTCGCGCACCTGCCTCGCCACCGGCGCGTCGGCCACGACCGCCTGCTCCGAGGCGCAGATCGTCCCGTTGTCGAAAGTCTTCCCCGTCAGGATGTTCTGCACCGCCGTGGGCACGTCCGCCGTGCGCTCGACGAAGACGGGGACGTTTCCGGGGCCGACGCCGAAGGCGGGCTTGCCCGACGAATATGCCGCGCGCACGAGGCCGATGCCGCCCGTGGCGAGGATGACGGCCGTCTGCTTGTGCTTCATCAGGGCTTCCGTGCCCTCGATGGTCGCCGTCGTCATGCACGCGACGGCCTCGGCCGGCAGTCCCTCTTTCACGCCGGCCTCGCGCATCACGCGCGCCGTCTCGTTGATGCACTTCGCCGCCGAAGGGTGCGGCGACAGGACGACTGCGTTGCGCGACTTGATCGAGATCAGGATTTTGAAGATGGCCGTCGAGGTCGGGTTAGTCGAGGGGATGATGCCGGCGACGACGCCGCGCGGCGAGCCGATCTCGACCACGTCCTTCGACTCGGCGATGACGCCGACGGTGCGCATCCCCTTGAAGGCGTTCCACACGTCCTCGGCGGCGAAACGGTTCTTGACCTCTTTATCCTCGGCGATGCCGAAGCCCGTCTCTTCGACGGCCATCGCGCCGAGGCGCGCGGCCTCGCGCAGCGCGGCCCCCGACATCGCCTCGCAGATGCGGTCGATCTTCGCCTGATCGAAGCGGGCGAGCGACACCTGCGCCCGGTGCGCCGCCGCCACCAACTCGCGCGCCTGCTGCACGGAAACGAGGTCTTTATCGACCGACATGGCACCACCTCCGAAAAGCTGTCAGTGGTCAAGGAAAGCTGTCAGTTGTCCGTCGTCCGTTGTCAGTTGTTTGAGTTTCGCGGCCCCAATGTCTGCGACGTGACGCGACAGCTTACCGGGCACGAACAGCGGACGACTGACCGCCGACAACGGACGACTTCTTTACTTCGCCTTCTCACGGTTATTTTCGCGCGCGCCCGCGGGGAGCGACCGTCCCTGGTCGCCCTCGCCGAGTTCGCCTCGGGCCGCGCCCCCGCCGACGGCGCGCTCGTCCGGGCTGTAGCCGGTGCGGCCGTTGCGCGGGATTACGCGCTCGACTTCCGAGTGCGGGCGCGGGATGACGTGGACGCTGATCAGCTCGCCGACGCGGCGCGCGGCGGCGGCCCCGGCGTCGGTCGCGGCCTTGACGGCCCCGACGTCGCCGCGCACGAAGATCGTCACGTAGCCCGCCCCGATGTACTCCTTGCCGATGAGCTGGACGTTGGCGGCCTTGACCATCGCGTCGGCCGCCTCGACCGCGCCGACGAACCCTTTAGTCTCGACCATTCCGAGTGCTTCGAGAGGCATGGGAAGTTGTCTCCTCGCTTTTAAGCGTCTGGGGTTGTGATTGTAAAAATTAAAGACTGAAATTCACGGGAACGGCCACAACGTAGCACCGCGCGCCGCAAGAATCAAGCAGCAGGAATAACGGCAGTGACGAGTGGCGAGTGATGAGTGATGAGCGGGAGACAAAAAGGTTTTTTACTCGTCACTAGTCACTCATCACTCATCACTCGTTTCGCCCGCATCTTTCTGACAGGACTAAAGTTTGACAGCTTCGCGCGCGCCAAGTTATATTGCGCGCAATCGATAGTCCGACCGCGCTCACGCGCTCGTGTTGTGGCGCGAGCGCCGCGGACAAAGTTTCGGGGTCGCGCGTGTCGCCCGCCGGGCGCGCACACTTCCCAGAGCCAGCGCCGAGTGAACTCTAAATCCTCCGACAGAGAAGGCGACGCCGGGGCGGCCGGGGGCGAAACCTTGGGGCAGCGCCTGCGCGCGG
The DNA here is from genome assembly GCA_035295985.1 of Pyrinomonadaceae bacterium. GTDB lineage: Bacteria > Acidobacteriota > Blastocatellia > Pyrinomonadales > Pyrinomonadaceae > JAIVGV01. The sequence continues at coordinate 20,092 of DATHBT010000193.1, forward strand.
CGCGCGAGGCGCGCAACCTGACGCCGCGCGAACTCTCCGACCAGACGCGCATCACGCGCCGCCACCTCGAAGCCATCGAGGCCGACGACTACAAGCAGCTACCGGGCGGCATCTTCAACCGCAGCTTCGTCAAGTCCTACGCCCGCGCCGTCGGCTTCGACGAGGCCGAGGCCCTGCGCCTCTACCTGGCCTCCGCGGGCGAGGCGTCGGACGAGACGCCGACCCGCCAGCACTCGCGCATCTACACGAACGACGCGCCCGGCCGCTCGCCGCTCGTCACCGCCGGCCTCTCGCTCATCGTCCTCGCCGTCATCCTGCTCGCGGTTTACGCCGGCCTCCACTATTACCGCCGCACGTCCGACTCTGACGACGCGCAGGCGGCGGGCGCGAACACCGCGCGGCCCGGTCAGAACGGACAGGCCGCTCAGCAGCAGCCGCGCGCGGCCGACGCGCCCGCGCCGCAGCCCGCGCAGCAGGGCCTGAGCGTGAGCGTGCGCGCGAAGGGCGAGGACGTGTGGCTGCGCTCGAAGGTGGACGGCGAGCCGACGACCGACGGCATCCTCAACGCCGACGAGACCAAAGAATTCTCCGCGACCGAGGTGCTGAGCCTCCAGTACGCGAAGTCCAAAGCGCCCGCGCTCGAAGTGACCATCAACGGGCGGGCGGCGGCCGTCCCCTCGGAGACGGACAGGGGCACGATCCTCGTCGAGATGCTGATCAAGAAGGGCGCTTACGAACAACTGCTGCAACAGCCCTGAAGTCCTTACCCGCGCGGCGCGCTCGCACGACCGGGGCGCGCGGCGCGGCACGGCCTTGCGCGCGCCTGGTGCGTTTGCTACCCTCCGCCTTTCTCCGCGTCGCTCTTTCTCCGCAAACAACATTCTCCGCGTCAACCGAGCCGCGCGCCCCGCGCGTTCCGTTCGCTTTTTTCGGAAGGGGGTAGTTTACCTGCATGATCACAGACGAACTCATCGAGGGACTGACGTTCGACGACGTGCTGCTCGTGCCCGGCCGCTCCGACGTGCTGCCGGCCGAGTGCGACACGGCCACGCAGTTCACCCGCGGCATACGCCTGACCATCCCGCTCTGCTCGGCCGCGATGGACACCGTCACGGAGGCCGCGCTCGCCATCGCCATCGCGCAGCAGGGCGGCATCGGCGTCGTCCACAAGAATTTGCCGGTCGAGCGGCAGGCCGAAGAGGTCGATAAGGTCAAACGGTCGGAGTCGGGCATGATCGTCGATCCCGTCACGATCCGCCCGGACCGCCCCGTGCGCGACGCGCTCGCCGTGATGGAGCGTTACAAGATTTCCGGCGTGCCGGTCGTGGACGAGGACGGCCACCTCGTCGGCATCATCACGAACCGCGACCTCCGCTTCGAGACGCGCCACGACATCGCGGTCTCCGAGGTGATGACGCCGCAGCCGCTCATCACCGTCCCCGTAGGCACCACGCTCGACGAGGCGCGCGTCGTCCTGCAAAAACACCGCATCGAAAAGCTCCTCGTCATCGACACCGACAAGCACCTCAAGGGCCTCATCACCGTCAAGGACATCCAGAAGGCGATCCGCTACCCCAACGCCGCGAAGGACAACCTGGGCCGCCTCCGCGTCGCCGCCGCCATTGGCGCGACCGGCGACTTCCGCGAGCGCGCCGACGAGCTGGTCAGGGCGCGCGTCGATTGCCTCGTCATCGACACGGCGCACGGCCACTCTTCGCGCGTCGTCGAGGCCGTGCGCGAGATCAAGCGCCGCCACCCCGACACGCAGCTCATCGCCGGAAACGTCGCCACGGCCGAGGGCACGCGCGAGCTGATCGACGCGGGCGTTGACGCCGTCAAGTGCGGCATCGGGCCGGGGAGCATCTGCACGACCCGCGTCGTGACGGGCGCGGGCGTGCCGCAGATCACGGCCATCCGCAACTGCGTCTCGGCCGCGCGCGGCACGGGCGTGCCGGTCATCGCCGACGGCGGCGTGAAATTCTCCGGCGACGTGGCGAAGGCGATTGCGGCGGGCGCGGACGTGGTGATGATCGGCTCGCTCTTCGCCGGCACGGAGGAGTCGCCCGGCGAGCTGATCCTGTTCCAGGGCCGCTCGTTCAAGGCTTACCGCGGCATGGGTTCAATCGGCGCGATGCGCGAGGGGTCACGGGATCGCTACGCGCAGGACACGACCGAGATCGAATCCAAGCTCGTCCCCGAAGGCATCGAGGGGCGCGTCCCCTATAAGGGCACGCTCTCGGACATGGTGACGCAACTGGTCGGGGGCCTGCGCGCCGGCATGGGCTACACCGGCTGCCGCACCGTCCGCGAGTTTCAGGAGCGCACACGCTTCATACGCATCTCGGCCGCCGGCCTCAAGGAGTCGCACGTCCACGACGTAATCATCACGAAGGAAGCGCCGAATTATCGGCTCGAATAGCCCGGGTGCGGGCGCGCAAGCCCCACAGGGGCGAAATTTAACAGCTTGGGGCAACGCCCCAAGAACGCACGCGGGATTAAACTAAGAGCCCCGGAGGGGCGAAATAAATCCTCAGATTTATTTCGCCCCTCCGGGGCTCCGCCGTTTTATTTGACTCGATCCCGTGGCGTTGCCACGGGCTACCACATTTCGCCCCTGTGGGGCCTGGCGCTCGCTCAGTGATGCTTCTTGTCCGTGCCGGCCGCTCCCGCCGGCCTCGTCAGGCTGCGGTGGATCGTCTCAAGCCAGCGATCCTGGTTGATGAAGCCCGTGCCCCACTGCTTCCACTCGTCGGGCAGGCCAGCGGCCTTGATCTGCTCGACCGTGCGGCCCGCGTCGATGTGCTTGCGGACGTGGTCGGTCGTGGTGGTGAGCATCCGGTGGTAGGTCTTGAGATCGTCCATCGTGGAGAGCGGGCCGTGGCCGGGGATGATGCGAACGTCCGCGGGCAGGCGCGCGATGAGGTCTGCGATGTTGCGCGTCAGGCCCTGGACGCTGCCGCCGGAGTCTATGTCCACGAACGGGAAGCGGCCGGCGAAGAAGTGGTCGCCGAGGTGCGCGACGTTCGAGGCGGTGAAGAGGATCGCGCTGTCCCCGTCGGTGTGGCCCGTGGGGAGGTGTATCACCCTGATCTCCTCGCCGTTGAAGTGGATCGAGACCGACTGCGCGTAGGTGACGACGGGCAGCGCCTCCCTGGGCGACGCGGGCACGTCCTGGCCGGCCACGCGCTGCGGCGAGGCGAGCCGCTTGCGGACGTTGTCGTGTGCGACGATTGTTGACTCTTTACCGAACTGCGCGTTGCCGCCCGTGTGGTCGCCGTGAAAATGCGTGTTGAGGACGAAGCGCAGCGGGCCGGGGTTGATCTGCTTGAGCGCCGCGCGAATCTTGTCTGCGAGCGGGGCGAACTGGTCGTCAACGATGAGCAGGCCGTCCTCGCCGGCCGAGACGCCGATGTTGCCGCCCGCGCCTTCGAGCATATAGACGTTGCCGGCGACCTTCGTCGCCTTGATCTGCACTTGGGAGAAGTCGCGCTGCTGCGCGTGCGTGTCGGGAGGGACGGTCGGGAGCAGGGCGAAGAGTGCGGCGGCTAAGGTCGTGCGCTTCATGAAAGTTTCCTCGTCGGTTGTTTTAAACTCCGGCCCGCCAGTCGGCGGCGTGCGCGGCTGCTGCGGGCGGTTGTGCTATGTGGGGCGACGCGGCACAGTAACCTCTCCGGCCGTTTTCCGTCAACGCATTTTCCGGCGCGCGGGCGAGGTCGTCGTTTGGGCGTGAGTGAACCGAGAAAGATTCTTCTGATCGCGAACCCGCTCGCGGGCCGCGGCAGTCTGCGCGCGCGCGAGTCGCGGGCAGCGCGCTTCTGCGCGCTGCTCAAGTCGCGCGGCGTCGAATGCGAGATCGTATTCACCGCCGCGCCCGGCGACGCGACGCGGATCGCGCGCGAGGCCGCCGGCCAAGGCTTCCGCGAGGTCGTCGTCTCCGGCGGCGACGGCACGATCAACGAGGCGCTGCAAGGCATGGTCGGGACAGACGCGCGGCTCGGCGTCTGGCCCGCGGGCACGGCCAACGTGCTGGCGCGCGAGCTGATGCTCCCGCTCAACCTCGAAGGCGCGGCCCGCGTGGTCGCGCGCGGCGAGACGCGGCGCATCTACGCGGGCTGTGCGACGTGGGAGCAGACGGGCGAGCTGCGCTACTTCCTGCTGATGGCCGGCATCGGGCTGGACGCTTCGGTGGTCGAGCGCGTGCGCCCGCGCCTGAAGCGGCGCGTCGGCACAGGCGCTTTCTGGGTGTCGGGCCTGTCCCACCTGGCGACGTGGCGTCCGCGCCCGTTCGAGGTCGAGGTGGGCGGCCGGACAGTCCCCGCCACCTTCGCCGCCGTCGGCAAGGCCGCGCACTACGGCGGCGAACTCGGCATCACGCCGCGCGCGCGCATCGACGTGCCCGACTTCGAAATCTGCGCCGTCGATTCCTTAAGCCGCATACGCTACCTGCGGCTGCTCTCGCACGCGATGAGGCGCCGGGGCGTGCCGGCCGGGACGGCAGGCGTCCAGTTCCTGCGCGCCACGCGTGCGCGCGCCGTGGGCGACGCGGCCGTGCAGGTTGACGGAGAACTCTTCGGCCGCCTGCCGATGACCTTCGAGATCGTCGCCGATCCAATCGAAGTCATCGCCCCGCGCGCGTGAGCCGGTGAGTCACGGCTGCGCGATGAATCAGTACGTCCGGGGTTAATTCCCAACCCACATCACATCCAGGTCTGGAAATCGCCCGCCCGAAAACCGCCCCGCTTGACGCGCCTCCGAACGCTCCGCTAGCTTCTCCCGCGTGGGCACGACCGAACGACTCTACTACTCCGACTCGCACCTGCTCGAATTCGACGCCACCGTCCTGGAAGCGACCGAAATCGCGCCGGGCCGCGCGGGCGTCGTCCTCGACCGCACCGCCTTCTACCCGACGGGCGGCGGGCAGCCGCACGACACCGGCGCGCTGGGCGGCGCGCGCGTCGTCGATTGCTTCGAGCGTACGGACGGGCGCGTGCTGCACGTCGTCGAGGGCGGAGCGCCGCGCGAGGGCGAGCTAGTCCCGTGCCGCGTCGATTGGGCGCGCCGGCTCGATCACATGCAGCAGCACACGGGGCAGCACATCCTCTCGCAGTCGCTGATAAAACTCTTCGGCGCGCCCACGCGCTCGTTCCGCATGGCGGAGCGCGCCTGCGAGATCGACGTGGGGCTGGCCGACCCTTCGGACGAAAGAATCGAAGCGGCGGTCGATCTCGCCAACCGGATCGTCTGGGAGGATCGGCTAATGCGCGTGCTCAACGTGACGGCCGAAGAGGCGGCGCGGTTGCCGCTGCGGCGCGACTCGGCGCGCGAGGGCGAGCTGCGACTGATCGAGGTGGAGAACTTCGATCTGAGTCCGTGCGGCGGGACGCACGCGGCGCGGACGGGCGAGGTGGGCGCGATAGTCGTCCGCGCGTGGGAGCGCGCGAAGGGCATGACGCGGATCGAGTTCGCGGCGGGCAACCGCGCCGTCGCGGACTACCGACTCGCCAACTCGTCGGCCCGCCGCACGGCCTCGCTGTTTAGCGCCGCGCGCGACGACGCGCCCGAGCTGGCCGCGCGCCTCGTCGAGGAGAACAAACAACTACAGCGCCGCCTGCGCACGCTCGAAGAGCTGGCCGCGCGCGCCGAGGCCGAAGAGCTGGCGCGCGCCTCCGAGCCGCTCGCGGGCGCGGCCCGCCTCGTCGCGCGCACGCTCGAAGACCGCGACGCCGAATCGCTCAAGCGCCTCGCCCTCGCGATCATCTCGCGGCCGGCCCACGTCGCCCTGCTCGGCTCCCGCGGAGGGGACGAAGCGCGCCTCGTCTTCGCGCGCGCCGCCGACGCCCCCGGCGACATGAATAAACTTCTGCGCTCGGCCTGCGCCGCGCTCGAAGGACGCGGCGGCGGCCGGCCCGACCTCGCGCAGGGCGGCGGACGCCGCGCCGACAAACTGACAGAAGCCGTCGAGTCGGCCGCCCGCTTGCTCCGCGAAGAGGCCTCGGCGTCGTGAGTTCACCGGGCGCGCGTGAGTTGTTAATGCCGCGGGCGTCGCGCTTGACACCCGCGCGGCGCGTCTCTAGTATTTCCGAGGCGTCGGGGCAGTAGCTCAGTTTGGCAGAGCGCCGCGTTCGCAATGCGGAGGTCAGGGGTTCGATCCCCCTCTGCTCCATCAACCGACTTAAGCACTCACGGCCAGCCGCACGGTTGGCCGTTTTTCTTCTGTGGCAGACCTGACCACCTGCTCCTTCCCGCCATTAGACGGTGCTCAGGATGGCCCCGCGCGTGCGCTCCGAAACGGGTGGACGTAGCGCAAACTGTCCCCCGAACGGTCGTTGGGGTGGCGAGTGTCTTGAGTTGCAGTCCTATTGCTTTGCCGCCGGGAGTGGGGTAATAGAACGCTCGGATAGTTACTGCAAACCGATCTTAAGACGCGGCGAGGTGGCGATGGCTCATAAGATTCTGGTCGTGGACGACACCGTGGACACGCGCGATCTCCTCCACCTGTACCTGACGAAGGCTGGCTTTACGGTCATCATCGCAGGGGACGGGGGCGAGGGGCTGTACAGGGCCAAGGCGGAGCGGCCCTCCCTCATCATCACCGACATCAACATGCCGAGGCTCGACGGCATCTCCATGATCAGGGAGTTGCGCGCAGAGGAGGAGACGGCCGCCGTCCCCGTCATCGCGCTGACGGCCTACGGCCGTGAGTTCAGGGAGGAGGCGGTGAGGGTCGGGGCCAACGCCGCCAAGGAGAAGCCTTTCAACTTCGAGGAACTTATCTCGCAGGTGTGGTCGCTACTGGGTCAGGCGTAGTTTCAAGCCCCACGCCCCTGGTGGCCGTTGGTCAAATCCTCCGCCCAACGGATGCCGTCCTGCAAAGTCCTCCGGGTCGTGATCTCGTTGAGATTCACTCCCAGGTGCACGAGCACCTGAGCGACGCTCGCGCGGACGCCCGTGAGCGCCACCTGCGCGCCCAGCAGCCTGACCGCCTGCGCCGCCCTCACCAGCATGTTGGCTATGTGCGTGTCCACTTCCCGCACGCCCGTCACGTCGATGATGGCGACGCGCGCGCCGAGTGAAGTCACGCCGCCGAGCAGCGCCTCCAGCATCTGCGCGGCGCGCTCCGGGTTCATCGCCCCGATGAGCGGCATCATGACGACGCCCTCCTTGAGCGGGACGAGCGGCGTGGAGAGTTCGGCCAGTAGCGACTGCTGTGTGTCGATGACTTCCTGCCGCAGCCTCTCGCGCTCGGCCTCGGCCCGCTTGCGCGCGATCCCCAGGGCCACCTCGCGCGAGACCGCCCCCATGGCCTGGAGCACCGCGTCCGAGAGCGCGTGGCGGGCGAACATCGCCATCACACCGACGAGCCTGTCGTCCACAATCAACGGGTAGCCCGCGAACGCGACCATGCCCTCGCGCCGCGCCCACTCCTGATCGCCGACGCGCTCATCGCCCACGACCGCGTTGGTCAGATGCGGCCTGCGCTCGGCGGCGATCAGCCCGATCTTGAACTTGCCGACGGGGACGCGGCCGTGCGGCCCGTTCAGGTGGGTGTACATGCCGGCGCTCGCCTGCAACTCCAAAACCCCCTCGGCCTCGTTGAGCGTCCAGACGCGGGCGAACGCCGCGTCGAGGTGGCGCACGACGGCCTCGGCGCACAGCCCCAGCATGCCGCCGATGTCGGCCCCCTGCGTGAGGGCGATCCCCACGTCCGCGCCGAGCATGGCGGCGCGGGCCCGGTCGGCGAGGGCCTCCTCGGCGCGCTTGCGCTCTGTCACGTCCTGGAAATAGACCGAGAGGCCGTCCGCCGACGGGTAGGCGCGCACGTCGAGCCACGAGTCGAGAGGCGGGTAGTGCATCTCGAAGCTGACCGTCACCTGCTCGGCCACCGCCCGGTGGTACTCGTTATAGACGTGCGTGCCGACCAGGTCGGGGAACTCCTCCCAGGTGTTCTTCCCGATCAACTCCTCCGGTTCCCTGTCGAGGCGCGCGATGAGCTGCGCGGCCTGCCGGTTCAGGTAGGTGAGCCGCCACTCCCGGTCGTAGGCCACGAAGCCGTCGGCGATGCGGTCGAGGATGTTGACCCGCCGCCCCACCGCCCTGCGCAGCTCTTCCTCGGCGCGCTTCTCCTCCGTGGTGTCCCTGACCTCGATGACCGTGCCGACGGGCGTGCCGTTCTCGCGCAGCGGGCTGGCCGTGAAGGCCACGGGGTAGAACGAGCCGTCCTTGTGGACGAACACGCCCTCGCCCTGCTCCTGGTTGTTTTCGGGGAGCGCCCTGTCTATCGGGCACTCTTCGAGCGGGAAGGGCGTGCCGTCGGGCCGCGTGTGGTGGACGAACTCGTGGAGGGGCTTCCCCTGAACCTCTTCGAGCGTGTAGCCGGTCAACTTCTCGGCCGCCGGGTTCATGTAGGTGCAGTGCTGCCGCTCGTCCATGATGAAGAGCGAGACGGTGGCGTTTTCGCAGACGGCTTCAAGCTGCCGGCGGCGGTCCTGGCCTGCGGCAGCGGGGGTCGGAGTTTTCATCGAACACCCTTAAAGATTAAGACTGATCCGGTTGCGGCTCGTGGCTTGGATAGTGAACCCAGTTTTCCCGTGCGAGGCTTATGACGCCCGCGCGCCGCGCAGGCCCGGCGCGTAGAAAGAGACGCCGCCTTACCGTTCCCCCGAAAGTAAGGTGGCGTCCCCGTTCCGTCAGTCACGGCGCTGCCGCCTTCCCCAAAGCGGCCGGGCTGTGACTACCTCCGACTGGAGCGGGGCAAATTGTAGGTGCCGCGTATGCGGGTTTTCTCCCCTAAAGGTCACATTTCGGTGCGGCGCGGTGCGGCGTCTCGCGCGCGGGTCGGAGAAAGCGGGTAGGCTCGCGCTCTCCCGTAAAGTCCCGGCCGCCGCCGGATTGGTATAAGATATGTCGCGCTGCCGTGGGAGGCGTAGTAAACTGCCCGCGGCCGGGTGAATACGTGGAGAGGGGGATCCTTTCGATGGCAGAGGGTAGGAGACAGGGGAAGTGTAAGCGCGACACCTGCGGGTGCCCGCCGTCCGAGGACAGCGACTACTGCAGCCAGGAGTGCGAGGACGCCTCGAAGGTACACATGATGGAGATCGGCTGCTCCTGCGGCCACCCCGAGTGCGACTAGCGGCACGCGCGCACGGCGGCCTGCGATCTGAGGCCCCTGCGCCGCAAGCTAAAGAAAGACGGCGCGGGCCGAACCCCCACGGCGGGGCGGCCCGCGCCTGATTTTGTGCGGGCGCGCGGCTCTCAGGAGACCTGAGTCGTCGCCCTTCTGATCTTTTCCTCGCTCAGTTCTTCGTGCCGCATGACGGCTTGGCGGACGAAGTCGGCGCGCCGCTGCGCCTCCTCGGCGCGGGCGAGGAAGAGATCGGCAGCCGCGCCGTCCTCGTGGTTCTTTTTGAGGTGGTCGGCGATCTGGCGCATCAGCAGCACCGTCTCCTCGATGGCGCGGATCGACGACCAGAGCGAGTCTTCGACCGTCTCGGTGATCTCGGCGAGCAGGCTGTCGGGCGAGTAGGCGTGGCCCGTGTGGCAGCGGAAGCGGACGTGTTTCTCATGAAATCTCAGAAACACAGGGCACGCCGTAAGTGAGCACCCCGGACACGGGGCCGCCGGTCATTCTGGTGGTCGAGGACATCGATTGGATACGCGCAGGGATGACGAGAACCCTGCGGCGTTACGGCTTCGGCGTCATCGAGGCCGCGGACGCGGCCGGGGCGGTAGAGATCGCGCGGCGCGAACACCCCGATCTGAGCCTGACCGAGGAACAGACCCCCACCTTCGCCGCGCTCCTCGCGCGCGTCGGCGAGCTCCCGGCGAACCGCCGCGTCCTGGTGGTCGTCGTCAACCCCGACGCCGACGAGCAGACGCGCTACGGCGACGCCTTCGTCCTGACGGACTACGGGCAACTGCGAAGCCTCCCGCTCCCGCCCCAACGACGCAGGGGTGCGGCGTAGCCGCGCGGCTCAGGCACGGAGTAAGGGGAGGCGGCGGGCCATCGCGGCCTGCCGCCTCTCTCACACGACACGAGCGGGCGCGCGAGCGGAGTTAAACGACTCGC
>DATHBT010000194.1:0-2839 GCA_035295985.1 Pyrinomonadaceae bacterium
GCCGTCGCGCAGGGCTTCCATCACGCCATCCTCCCGCTCTGCAACGAGCGCGACCGCCGCACGGAAATCCGCTGGGGCGTGGCGGACTTCCGCCACCGCTTCGGCCGCGACCCCGAATCGCTCTGGCTGCCCGAGACGGCCTGCGACGCCGCTACTCTGTGCGCTCTCATTGAGGAGGGCCTGCGCTACGTCATCCTCTCGCCCTTCCAGGCGGCGCGCGTGAGACCGCTCGCGGGCGGCGAGTGGCTTGACGTGCGGGGCGGCAAAGTTGACGCGACCATGCCGTACCTCTTCCGCCACCCCGAAGACTCCGGCCGCTCAATCGCGGTCTTCTTCTACGACGGCGAGGCCGCGCGCGCCGTCGCCTTCGAGCGCGCTCTGGTTTCGAGCCGCGGCCTGGTCTTCAACTTCGAGCGCGCGGCGCGACGGGGCGGCGGCAACCTCGTCAACGTCGCGACCGACGGCGAGAGTTACGGCCACCACTTCCGCTACGGCGACCTGTGCCTCGCGCACACGCTAGAAGAGGAGGCCGCGCGCCACGGCTTCCGCCTGACCAACTACGGCGAGTTCCTGGACGAGAATCCGCCCGCGTGGGAAGTCGAGCTTGTTACGTGGAATGTTGACGAAGACGACGCGCGGGAAGACACACCGGAACTCACACCGGGGGCTACATCGGAAGCCGCGGCGGAAGCTGCGACGGAAGGCACGGCGTGGAGCTGCGCGCACGGGCTGGGCCGCTGGTCGCGCGATTGCGGCTGCAACGCGGGCGCGCCCGCCGGCTGGAATCAAAAATGGCGCGCGCCGCTCCGCGACGCGCTCAACTTCCTGCGCGACGCGTCCGCCGCAGTCTTCGAGGAGCGGGGCGGGGAACTGCTGCGCGATCCCTGGCGGGCGCGCGACCGTTACGTCGAACTGCTGCTCGACCCGTCGCGCGCTCCGACGGAGTTCTTGAGTGAGCAGGCGGGACGCAGTTTGTCGCACGGCGAGCAGAGTCTCGCACTTAAACTGCTCGAAATGCAGCGCGGCTCGCTGATGACGTTCACGAGCTGCGGGTGGTTCTTCGACGACATCACAGGCATCGAGACCGTGCAGGTCTTGCGCTACGCCGCGCGCACCCTTGAGCTGTTGGAGGATTGTGGGGCGGATGCGCCGCGCGAGGAGTTTTTGGAAAGACTCGCCGAGGCGCGGAGCAACGTGCGCGGCGCGGGCAACGGCGCGGACGTTTTTCGCGCGCGGGCCGGGGCGGCGGGCGAGAACGCGCGCCAGGCTGCGCGCGACGAGGGCGCGCGACCGCTGGCCGTGGACGCGGCCGGCTACGCGCTGCTGCGCGTGGTCGGCGCCGATCCGTCGCGCGAAACCTTAGACTTCGCGGCCGAAGTCCTCGCTGAGCTACGGTCGCTCGACGCGCGGAACTTGCGCCAGCGCGCCCGCGGCCGCGTCGAAGAACTCCTCCGCCGGGCGGTCGCGGAGGCCGACGAGTCGCGGCCCGAGGACGCGGTCGAGGCCGTCGCCTCGCTCGTCCGTCTGGCCTCCGCGCTTGGCTTCGAGAACTTCTTCGAGCGCGCGCAGGAGGTCGTGTATGAAGCGATCAACGGAGCGGGCGAGGCCGGCGCGGGGCGGCTCAGCGCGCTCGGCCTGAGCTTGAAACTGTCGCCCGCGCTGTTCGGGCCGGCGGTCGAGCCGCCGCCGCCGGGAGGCGAGGGCGCGAACGCGCCTGCGCTGTTGTGAGTCGGCCGCGGGCGCGGTCTTTCGTCAGAGACTCGGAGGGGTCGAGGTATGGCGACGAGTGTTAACTTCCCGACGGTAGCGGCGCAGGAGCTTGAGCGGCTGTTCACGCTGACGCACCACAGCCCGCACTCGATCCTCGGCGCGCGGCCCACTCCGCTGGGCGTCCTCGTGCGCGCGTGGCGGCCCGAGGCCGCGCGCGTTGAGTTACTGATTGAGGGCGGCGAGCCGCGCGAGATGCTGCGCTCGCACCCGGCCGGCTTCTTCGAGCTGTTAGTAGAAGATCGCTCGCAGACATTTCCTTACGAACTCCGCACGCACTACCCTTTCGGCGGCACTTCGACCGCGCGCGACCCTTACAGCTTCCTGCCGACCGTGACTCCCTTCGACGAACACCTGTTCGGCGAGGGCCGCCACTGGAAGATTTACGAGAAGCTCGGCGCGCACGTCCGCACCTTGGGCGACGTGCGCGGAACGTCCTTCGCCGTCTGGGCCCCGTTCGCCGACGGCGTCAGCGTGTCGGGCAGCTTCAACAACTGGGACGGCCGGCTCCACCAGATGCGAAAGCTCGGCGTCTCCGGCGTCTGGGAGCTGTTCATCCCCGGAGTCGGGCCGGGCGCGCTCTACAAGTTCGAGATTCACCGCAGAGGCGGCCTCCCGTTCCTCAAGGCAGACCCTTACGCGCAGGCGGCGGAAGTCCCGCCGGCGACCTCTTCAATCGTCTTCGAGCGCGAGTACAGGTTCGCCGACGGCGACTGGATGCGGCAGCGCGCCTCTGTCGATCACCTGCGCCGCCCGCTCTCGATCTACGAAGTCCACCTCGGCTCCTGGCGGCGCGTGCTCGAAGAGAACAACCGCTCGCTCACCTACCGCGAGACCGCGCCCGCGCTCGCCGACTACCTCGGCGAGACGGGCTTCACGCACGTCGAGTTCCTGCCGCTCAAAGGGCACCCTTACGGCGGCTCGTGGGGCTACCAGGTGGCGAACTACTACGCGCCCACCGCGCGCTTCGGCTCGCCCGACGATTTTCGTTATCTGGTTGACTACCTCCACTCGCGCGGCTTCGGCGTCATCATGGACTGGGTGCCGGCCCACTTCCCCAAAGACGCCTGGT
>DATHBT010000195.1:0-1973 GCA_035295985.1 Pyrinomonadaceae bacterium
GAGGGCGTCAACAAGTGAGCGCCGGGGCGCGGGGCCGCTAGCGCCCGCGTCCGGTTCGCCCGCTAACCTAACCCGAAACGGAGGGGCCGCCGCGGTAACTGTCACCGCGGCGGCCCCTCCGCTTTAAGCCGCCTTTAAATCGCACGGCCCGCCCATCCGTGCGCCGCCCCTTGCCAGCCGCGCCGCGTTTGAAGCAAGATGACGCGCGCCCCGGCCCTTAGCCCTTAACGGCCGCGCGCTGCCCTACACCAGTCCGACAGGAGAGCGAGAACCCCTTTGACGATCAAGTCAGACCTCTGGATTCGACGGATGTGCGAGGAGCACCGCCTCATTGACCCCTTCAGCCCCGCGCTAGTCCGCCAGGTGGACGGCCGCCGCATCATCTCGGCCGGCGCGTCCTCCTACGGCTACGACATGCGCCTCGCCGGCGACGGCTTCCGCGTCTTCTCCCCCATCCACGGCCGCGAGATCGACCCCAAACGCTTCGACGAAGAATCCCTCATCGAGCCGCCCCTGCGCCATGCGGACGACGGCTCCGAGTACTACCTCATGCCGCCCCACTCCTACGCCCTCGGCGTCACGGTCGAGACCTTCCGCATGCCCCGCCGCGTGACGGGCGTCGCCCTCGGCAAATCGACCTACGCGCGCGCCGGCCTGCTCGTCAACACCACCCCGCTCGAAGCCGGCTGGACGGGCCGCCTCGTCGTCGAACTCGCCAACCTCGCCGACCTGCCGCTTCGCGTTTACGTCAACGAAGGCATCGGCCAGGTGCTCTTCTTCGAGTCCGACGAAGACTGCGCCACCTCCTACGACGACCGCGGCGGCAAATACCAAGGCCAGACCGGCCTCACCTACTCGCGGCTATGAATGTGTTGACGACGCCGCAGATCGGCACACGCCTTTGTCATACGGCCCGCCTGTAGATCGGGTGGTCTTCGTTAAGCTGTAGCTGAGCCTATGGATTCCCGTACGGGCGTAACGTGGGCCGCGCCACACACTTACGTTTGAAGAGGGGACGGGGGCGGCATAAGCGGACAGCTTTCCCGGCTCGGCGAGCGTCTAACACCCCATGCGAGCCGGGGGGCGTTTTGCCGTCATCTTTTTCGTCGCGTCGGTCGTCGTGTGCGTGGCGCTGCTGGCGGGCGCGTGCGGGCGCGGGCGCGAGCGGGCCGCGCGGCAGACGGTCTCGCGGACGGCGGCGGCAGCGCCCGTGAGGCGCGAGTTGTCGCCGCTGCCGGAGCGCGAGCTGTCGGCGTCGCTCGTGCGCGCGCGCGGGCGTGCGATGCGCGCGGCGTCGGCGGCGCGCGGGCTGGCGTTCAAGTCGGAGCCGGGGATGACGGAGCTGACCGGCTGGGAGTACGGGACGCGCGCGGGGGAGATGACGGCCGTGCTCGGGGGCGACGAGCTGCGCTCGCTCTCGCGCCTCGCAGTCGCGGGCGGTCTGCTCCCCGAAGGCACAGACCTCGCCACGCTCGCCGCCAGCTTCACCGCCGCCTCATCCTCCGCCATCTACTCGCCGCTCGATCGCCGCGTGCTGCTCCTGGACGCCGGGTCGAAGGCGGCGCGCCGCGCGGACGACTCGCTGCTCGCGCACGAGCTGACCCACGCGCTACAGGATCAGCACTTCGACCTGCTGCGACTGCTCACGGAGCGGCCTTACAACTTCGACCGCGCCGAGGCGGTCTTCGCGCTCGTGGAGGGCGACGCCGTCGCCGTCCAGCGCCGCGTCGAGCGAGGCGCGGGCGCGGCCGTCCCTTCGCCAGAAGAGGCCGCGCGCCTCGAAGATTCGCGCTTCGCAGAGTACCGACGCGAGTTCGGCGCGCTCTTCCCGCCGCTGCTGACCGAGACTTTCGTGTTCCGCTACCGCGACGGCGTGCGCTTCGTCGAGACGGCGCGGCGCAGGGGCGGCGGGGCGGGCGCGGCCGACGAGCTGTTCCGCCGCCCGCCCGCTTCGAGCGAGCAGGTCTTGCACC
>DATHBT010000196.1:0-6442 GCA_035295985.1 Pyrinomonadaceae bacterium
CTCGCCGTGCAGTTGCCGCCCCTGCGCGACGACGTTCTCGGCCAGCTTCCTCAAGCGTTCGAGGTGCGTGGCCGCCTCGTCGGGGAGGTTTTTGTCAGACACGTCGAGGCCGAACTCGCGGTAGCGGTCGAGCTGCGAGCGGACGCCGCTCAAGACTTGCCCCGCCAAAAGATAGTAGGCCCGCGTCGTGGCCTCGTTCTGCGGCGAGCGAGCGCGGTAGGCATCGTTCAATAAATTCTCCGCGTAGGCGTAGTCCGACTGCTCGAAGTAGATGCCCATCAGCAGGACGAGCGTGATCTCGCGCAGCGACTCGTCCGAGGCCGCCGCCGTGCGGAGCGCTTCGAGTTCGCTGCGCGCCGACGGCAGGTTGCCGGCGGCGGCCAGCGCGCGTGCGCGCACGAGGCGCCGCTGCAAGGTCTCCGCGTCAACCGCGGCGGGCGGCGACTGCGCCGCGGCCGAGAGTGCCAAGGTGGAGAAGATAAGAAGGCAGGGGAGGAGTGGTCTGAACACCGCGAGCGTATGAATGCGTCTTCCCTTCACTTGATAGAGACTCCGTCGGGGCTGAGAGCAGTCGAAAAAAGGTTGCTACCGCCGGGAGACTTCGGCGGGCAGTGCTTAGCTGGTTGGAGTCGATTATCGCCCCGCGCGTTCGCCGGGATCAAACGCCGCGGCCCGCGCGACGCCTGCGCCGGGCCGGCGGGCGGCGCTCTTCGGTTCCGCCGGCCGGCGGGGCGGCCGAACCCGCCGGGGCGAGGCTGCGCCTGACCATCGCGCCCAGCACTTCGGCCTCACGCCTGATCGCCGCCTCGTCGAGCGTGAGCAGCCGGCGGTCGCGCATCAGGACGCGCCCCTCGACGACGACGTGGCGCACGTCCGAAGCCTTGGTCGCGTAAACGAGGTGCGAATAGACGTTGTACGAAGGCGTCTGGTGCGGCGCGTCGAAGTCCACGACGATCAGGTCGGCTCGCTTCCCCTCTTCGAGCGAGCCGATTTCGCGTTCGAGGTGCAGGGCGCGAGCGCCGCGGATCGTAGCCATCTCCAGGGCCTCCACGGCCGAGACCACTTTCGGATCGTTCGCCGTCAGCTTGTGCAGCTTCGCCGCGAAGTCCATCGCCTCCCACATGGAGAGATCGTTGTTCGACGCAGGCCCGTCCGTGCCGAGGCCGAGCGCCACGTCCGCGCGCAGGTAGGCCGGCACGGGCGCGGCGCCCGAAGCCAGCTTCATGTTCGACTCCGGGTTGTGGACGACGCCGACGCCGTGCCGCCTGAGCAGCGCGATCTCCGCGTCGGTCGCGTGGACGACGTGCGCGGCGATGACGCGCTCGCTGAGGAAGCCGATCCGCGCGAGGTAGTTGACGGGCGAAGCGCCGTGGTCGCGCGTTATGTCCTCGACCTCCTTGCGCGTCTCCGCGACGTGTATGACGACGGGCGCGCCGGTCTTTCGGGAAAACTCGCTCACCTCGCGCAGGTGCTCTTCCGAGACCGTGTAGGGCGCGTGCGGCGCGACAGCCGCGGTGATCAGCCTGTGCCCCTTCCACTTCGCCACGTAGCGCGCCGTGTAGGCCATCGCGTCGGCCCAGGTCTTGTTGTCGGGCACGGGAAAGTCTATGACGGTCTCGCCGAGCACGGCCCGGACGCCGGCGCGCGCGGTCTCTTCGGCGATGGCGTCCTCGAAGTAGTACATGTCGCAGTAGGTGGTCGTGCCGCCTCGTATCATCTCCGCGAGGCCGAGGCGCGTGCCGGCGCGGACGAACCGCTCGGTCACGTTCTTCGCCTCGGCCGGGAAGATGTACTTCGTCAGCCACTCGTTCAGATCGAGATCGTCTGCGACGCCGCGGAAGAGTGACATCGGAATGTGCGTGTGGCCGTTAATCAGCCCCGGCATCACGACGCGGCCCGCCGCGTCAATCGTCTCCCGCGCGGAGAAGCGGCGCTCGATCTCGGCGCGCGTCCCGACCGCCACGATGCGCCCGCCGCTCACGGCGACCGCCCCGTCGACGATGACGCGCCGCGCGGCGTCCATCGTCACGACCGTGCCGCCGCGCACGAGCAGATCGACGTTCCTCTGCCGCGCCGCCTCGACGGGCGCGGCCGGCGGCAGCGAGAGCAGTATCGCGATGGCGGCGGCGATTGAGAGCAGCCGGCTCGGTCGTCGTCGGTTCGGTTGTCGCATGGGTTTTCGCGCTGGCTACTGTGGCTGTCTTGAGTCGTCGGGACGTTCGCGCACTCGCGCGAGTCAATACCGGTTCGCGCGGCAGGATGACGGGGCGCGGCGTCAGGTCTGCTCGCCCGTCTCCTTGAGGAAATCCGCGTCGAAGGGGTGCGGCAGGAGTTCCGACATCTTGTAGGTCTTCGTCTGCCCGCGCAGGTTGGCGAGGACGACGGGGATGTCGCCGCAGAACTCCCAGATGATCTGCCGGCACGCGCCGCACGGCGGCGTCAGCCGCTCCGTGTCGGCGACGACCGCGATGCGGCGGAACTTTCGCGCGCCCTCCGAGAGCGCCTTCCATATCGTGACGCGCTCGGCGCACATCGTCAGCTCGTAGGTCGCGCTCTCGACGTTGCAGCCCGTAAACACGCGGCCGTCGCCCGCTTCGAGCGCCGCGCCGACGCAGAAGTTCGAGTAGCGCGCGAGCGCACAGTCGCGCGCCTCGGTCGCCGCCCCTATGATTTTGTCCGGAGATTCTTCGCCCAAAAACGGCTCCCCCTCGTTCAAATTGTCTGCGCCTCGGCAGGCTCCGCCTCGCGCCGCGCGCGCTCCTCGGTCAGCCGCTCGCGGATTTTGCCGCTCAGCAGGTCGATGCTCACCTTGTTGTACCCGCCTTCGGGGATGATCACGTCGGCCACGCGCTTCGACGGCTCGACGAACTGCTGGTGCATCGGTCGGACGGTCTCGATCCACTGCTCTATCACCGAATCGACGTTGCGCCCGCGCTCGGCGATGTCGCGCCTGAGGCGGCGGATGAAGCGTATGTCGTCCGGCGTGTCCACGAAGACTTTGATGTCCATCTCGGCGAGCAGCCGCGGCTCCGCGAAGATGAGGATGCCCTCGACGATGGTGATCAGCTTCGGCTCGACGCGCAGGGTTTCGGGCCGCCGCAGGTGGTTCCTGAAGTCGTAGAGCGGGAGATCGACCGCCCGGCCGCGGCGCAGCGCCGCAACGTGCGAGACGAGCAGGTCGTTGTCGATGGCGTCCGGGTGATCGAAGTTGACCTTGTGCCGGTAGTCGAGCGGCATGTCGGCGAGGTTGCGGTAGTAGGAGTCCTGCTGAATGAAGGCGACCTCGTGCGACCCGACCGCCTGCAACAGCCGGTTCGCCACGGTTGTCTTCCCCGACCCGGTCCCGCCGCAGATGCCTATGATCATCGCTCGCCCGTCACTGCAACTTCGGAATGATGGCGCGCAATAGCGCCGAGAAGGTTTCGCGTACGCGCTCGCCGGTCTCGATCACCTCGGCGTGATCTATCGGGCGGTCGAGCACCCCGGCGGCCATGTTCGTGATGCAGGAGATGCCGAGGACTTTGAGGCCCGCGTGGCGCGCGACAATGGCCTCGGGCACGGTGCTCATGCCGACGGCGTCGGCCCCGAGCGCGCGCAGCATGCGGATCTCGGCGGGCGTCTCGTAGGCCGGCCCCGAAAGCGCCGCGTAAACGCCGCGGCGGAGTTCTATTTCGAGCGCGTGCGCCTCCTGGATCGCGATCTCCTGGTAGGCGCGGTCGTAAACCTCGCTCATGTCGGGGAAGCGCGGGCCGAAGCGCGCGTCGTTCGGGCCGCGCAGCGGGTTCGCGCCCATCAGGTTCAGGTGGTCGCTGATGAGCATGAGCGAACCCTGCTTGAGCGAGTTGTTGAGGCCCCCCGCCGCGTTCGTCAGCACCAGAGATTTAACGCCGCACAGCGCGAGCACGCGGACGGGGAACGTCACCTCTTCGAGCGCGTAGCCCTCGTAGAAGTGGAAGCGCCCCTGCATGACGACGACCTCCGCGCCGCCGACGCGTCCGAGCATGAGCCGGCCCGAATGGCCTTCGACCGTCGGGCGCGCGAAGCCTGGCACGTCCTCGTAAGGGATCGCCTCGGCGTCTTCCAGATCGTCCGCGAACGCGCCGAGGCCGCTCCCCAACACGAGCGCGACCCGCGCCTCCGCACGCCCGCGCGCGCGCACAGTCCGCGCCGCGTGCGCCGCGCGCTCGTAAAGCGTCTCGCTGTTCGTCTCTTCCATCAGGCTGTTAGCTGTTAGCTGTTAGCTGTTAGCAAATCGTCCCAACTGCTGTTCACTTCTCTTTCACGTAGGGGATGCCGAGGGCGCGCGGCGCGCGCGACGTGCCGATGAAGCCGGCGAGCACGACGATGGTCAGCACGTAGGGGATGATGTGGATGAACTGGTTCGGTATCTCCTCCTCGCCGAAGCGCACGCCCTGGAGCTGGATCGCCAGAGCCTCGGTGAAGCCGAAGAGGAGGCACGCGAGCATCGTCGGCACGGGTCGCCACTTGCCGAAGATGAGCGCGGCCAGCGCGATGAAGCCGCGCCCCGCGGCCATGTTGCGCGTAAAGAGCGACGACTGCCCGATTGACAGATACGCCCCGCCGATTGCGGCCAGCGCCCCCGAGAGCATCACGGCCAGATAACGGACGCGCGTCACGCTCACGCCCGCCGCGTCGGCCGCCGCCGGGTGCTCGCCCACGGCGCGCAGCCGCAGCCCGAACGGCGTGCGGTAGAGCACGTACCACGTCACCGCGACGAGCGCGAAGCCGACGAAGATGGGCGTCCACGGGATCAGATTCTCGCGCGGAATCTGCGGCGTCGAACCCGACGAGAGGAAGAACGCGCCGGAGATCATCGCCGGGATGCCGATCATCAGGATGTTGATGGCCGTCCCGCTCACCACCTGATCGGCCCGGAAGCGTATGCACGCGACGGCGTGGATGAGTGCCACGGCGACGCCCGCCATGATCGCCGCCAGAAGACCGACGACGGGGCTGCCCGCCCAGTGCGTTACGGCCGCGGCCGTGAACGCGCCGGCCAGCATCAACCCTTCGAGCGCGATGTTGATCACGCCCGCGCGCTCCGAGTACAGCCCGCCCAGCGCGGCCAGCAGCAGTGGCGTCGCCAGCCGGATGGTCGAGGCGAGGAAGATTAGCGCGAGATCAAAAAAGTCAGTCATGGAATAGCTATTAGCTGTTAGCTATTAGCTGTTAGCAAGAAGTTGTTGGCTTTCGTCGCCAGGCTTTGGTCCGGCTAACAGCTAACAGCTAATAGCTAACAGCTTCTCTACACTTTCGATCTCCGCAACAGCCCGAAGCGTCCGAGCTTGCCGCGGAAGAGCGCCTCGGCGGCGACGAAGAGGATGACGACCGCCTGCAAGACCTCGACGATGTCCTTCGAGACGTGCTCGGAGAAGGCATCGACGAAGATGCCGCCGCGGATGAGTACCGCGAAGAGCAGCGCCGAGAGCAGCACGCCTACGGGGTGGTTGCGGCCGAGGAGCGCGACGGCGATGCCGGTGAAACCGTAGTTGGCGGAAAAACCGTCGTAGAAACGGTGGCGGTAGCCGAGCACCTCGTTGACGGCGACCATCCCGGCCAGCGCCCCGGACACCGTCATCGCCAGTATGATCTGCTTCCGCACCGATATACCCCCGTACTCGGCGGCCGACGGGTTCGCGCCGGTCGCCCGAATCTCGTAGCCCCACTTCGTCCGCCACAGGAAGACGTACACGAGCGCGCACGCCAGGAGCGCGAGCAGGAACGCGAGGTTGAGCGGGATGCGCTCGGGGAATCCCGGCAGGAAGCGGCCGATGCGCGGCAGCTCCGCGCCCGGCCCGACGGGGACGGACTGCATGATCGGATCGCCCGGCGCTTTGTAGTAGTACTGCGTGAAGTAGCTGACCAGGGCGAGCGCGACGAAGTTCAACATGATCGTGTTGATGACTTCGTGCGACCCGAAGCGCGCCTTAAGCCACCCCGGTATCGCCCCCCAAAAGCCCCCGGCCACGATCGCCGTCAGCACGACGAGCGGCATGAGCACGAAGGCCGGCAGCGTCACCCACGCGTAGTTGGTCGGCGTGCCGAACACGTCCACGACCGTCCCGCCGAACTTGATGCCGACCCACGCGGTCGCGAACGCGGCGACGTAGAGCTGCCCCTCCGCGCCGATGTTCAGCAGCCCGCAGCGGAAGGCGACCGCCACGGCCAGCCCCGTGAAGATGAGCGGCGTCGCGTAAAAGAGCGTGTAGCCGATGCCGTCGGGCCACGAGAGCGCGCTCCCGACGAGCAGCCGGTAGACGTTGATCGGGTTGTCGCCCACCAGCAGCACGAAGATCGCGCCGACGACGAAGGCCGCCGCCACGGCGGCGAGCGGGAAGACGAGTTCTCGCAAATGCTTCATACGGATTGCGGATTGCGGATTGCGGATTGCGGATCGAAGAGAAAGAAAACAGGTTGCGGG
>DATHBT010000197.1:0-9544 GCA_035295985.1 Pyrinomonadaceae bacterium
GCTGGAGAAGGCGGGGCGCCTCGACCGCCCCGAGCACTGGCTCGACTTCGCGCCCTTCGTCATGGCCCACGCGCCGCTGCGGATGACGATCGAGGAGGCGAAGGCCGAGACCAGGCGGGCGTGGGAGGCCTCCTACAGCCCAGAAAGAAACGCTCAAGTAGTTGAATTGCTCGCGGGCCGCTCGTTCCAGTATCGCGCCGGTCATTTAATCGCGCGCCTCTTCTTCCGCGGCATCTACTTCCCGCAGATGAACCGCCGAGCGTGGTTGAAGTTGATCGCGGACAATCGGCGGGTAATTTACGGGCTGGTGTGGGAGGCGGCGACCAAGAAGTGGCGTAAGGGGCGGAGCGAGAGTGCCGATCTTTCGGCAGGGGCCCGCGCGTCGTGAAGTCAACGTATCTGCCCGACGCCGTTCATCGAGTCAACATGCTGACAGCGGGCGGTGGGTGCAAACCCCGTCTGAGGAGGCCGCAACGATGAAGATACTGCTCGTCTATCCGGAGTTCCCCGACACCTACTGGAGCTTCCGGCACGCTCTCGTGTTCGAGGGCAAGCGTTCGGCCTTCCCCCCGCTCGGCCTGCTGACCGTCTCGGCGATGCTGCCGCGGGAGTGGGAGCGGCGGCTCGTGGACATGAACGTGCGGCGTCTCACCGAAGCCGACATCGAGTGGGCCGACATCGTCTTCGCCAGCGCGATGATCGTGCAGAAGGAGTCGCTGGATGCGGTCGTCCGTCTGTGCAAGGCGCGCGGCAAGCGGGTGGCGGTCGGCGGCCCTTACGTCTCGACCAGCGCGGAGGAGTTGCCCGACGCCGACCACATCTTCGTCGGCGAGGCGGAGACGACGCTGCCGCAGTTCCTCGGCGACCTCGAACGCGGTGAAGCCCGACGCTTCTACAAGGCCGCCGAGCGCCCGGCGCTCAGCCTGACGCCCGTCCCCGACTTCCGCCTGGCCGAACTCAACCGCTACAGCGCGATGAGCGTGCAGTACTCGCGCGGCTGCCCCTTCAGTTGCGAGTTCTGCGACATCATCGAGATTTACGGGCGCGTGCCGCGCACGAAGACCAACGCGCAGATGCTGGCCGAACTCGACGCGCTGCGCGAGACGGGCTGGCGCGGCCTCGTCTTCATCGTGGACGACAACTTCATCGGCAACAAGCGCAACGTCCGCCTGCTGCTGCCTGAGCTAATCAGTTGGTCTGAGTCGCACGGGCGGCCCTTCTCCTTCATCACGGAGGCGAGCGTCAACCTCGCCGAGGACGACGCGCTCCTGGAGATGATGCGGCGCGCGAACTTCCGCCGCGTCTTCCTCGGCATCGAGACGCCGGTCGAGGAGAGCCTGAAGGAGGCGCAGAAGGGGCAGAACACGCGGCGCGACCTGCTCGACTCGGTGCGGAAGATTCAGTCCTACGGCATGGAGGTGATGGCCGGCTTCATCGTCGGCTTCGACAACGACCCGGAGGACATCTTCGAGCGGCAGATCGAGTTCATACGCGAGAGCGCCATCCCGCTGGCGATGGTCGGCCTCCTCACCGCACTGCCCGACACGCAGCTCTGGCGTCGCCTGAAGAAAGAGGGCCGGCTGCTGAAGGAGAGCGAGGGGAACAACGTCGCGGCCGACGCGTCGCTGAACTTCATCCCCCGGATGGACACGGCCCGCCTCGTCGAAGGCTACAAGCGGATCGTGCGCACCATCTACAGCCCGGCCGAATACTACCAGCGCGCGCTCGACTGCCTGTCACACCTGACGCAGGGGCCGGAGCCGCGCCGCGGCAGTCTCGTCGGCGACGTGACGGCGTTCGCCCGCGTCGCCCTCGCGCTCGGCGTGCGCGACCACGCGCGCGCAGAGTTCTGGCGCTACATGAAGCGCGCCGTCACCTCCCACCGCCGCAACTTCGCGCACGCCGTCACGCTGGCCGCGATGGGCTATCACTTCCGCAAGCTGACCGAGGCGTTCGGCGAGTAGGCGCGCGCCCCGGCGGCCGAACGGCGACTCACGATTACGAAAATAAGCGGAGAATACCGAACCCATCTACAACCATGCCGGCGGCGGGCGCATCGTAGTTAATACTCCTTGCTCTTGCGCGTTCACGGTGAAGCGCCCCACGCCTCGAAAACGATGGCGGCGGTTCGGACGGTTCGAGAGCAGGCCGTTTTTACACCCACAGAAGCCGCTCCGACAGAGCACCCGAACACGACCCTTCGCTGCCGCCGTTACACCGAAGTCACTTCGATTCGAAAGCTTCTCTTGATACTCCGCCACAGGAGAGGTACACACATGTCCATGAAACTTTACGTCGGCAACCTCGCGTTCGAGACTTCGGGCGACAACCTCCGTCAGCATTTCGCGCAGGCCGGCACGGTCGAGACGGCCGTGGTCGTCGAGGATCGCGACACGGGCAGCTCGCGCGGCTTCGGCTTCGTCGAGATGTCCACGAAGGAGGAGGGCGAGGCCGCCATCGCACGATTCGACGGCAACGACCTCAACGGCCGGAGCCTGAAGGTCAACGCGGCCAAGCCGCGCGAGGATCGCAACGGCGGGCGCGGCAACTAACGCCGCGCCGGGCGCGACTCGCGCCGGTCGTCAGGTTCGGATGAACCTCCGACTCAAACACACCGTAGCGCCGCCGGCAAAAGCAATGCTTTTGCCGGCGGCGTCTCCAGTTTTCGGCTCCCCCCGCGCCGCGGGCCGCCCGGCCTATGTGTGCTAGCGCACGGACAGTGAGGCCCGCGCAATGATATACATAACTTAGCCGTTCTTTAGACGAATCGACACCGGGATCGGGCTAGCGACCTCCTTCTTGTGCCGTCTGTGGTTTTAGCAACGCGGCCTTCGCCGAGGAGTCAACCCGATGCCCCCATCCGCCCCGCCACCACCGCGTTCAAGCAAACGCATCCTCGAAGTCGGCGTTTACACGCCGGGCGACCTTGCGTTCGAGGTCACGGCCCTCGCCGACGTTGAGGTGCGCGCCGACGGGGGCAAGACGGCGTTCTCCGGCCACGCGACGGTCAGGAGTCGGTTCAAAGGCCGGGACTTCAGCAGCCTGTACCGGCTCAGCCGTGTGTACGGAGTACAGCGGGGGCGTTGGCAGATTATCGCGGCGAGGACGGCGCGACTGGGGGACAGATGAAGCGACAAGTGGGGAGCTACGACGAGGACAACTCGGAGACGGCGAGGTTCGAAGGCGACGACGTAGGGCTGCCGGAAAGCCCCATCTACTCGAACTATTCCAAACACCTCTGGACGGGGCACGCGCGGCTCGGAGGGGTGCAGAAGTCCGACAGGTTCCGCGAAAACACGGACGGCCGCGGGCGGCAATTTAATTCCG
The DNA here is from genome assembly GCA_035295985.1 of Pyrinomonadaceae bacterium. GTDB lineage: Bacteria > Acidobacteriota > Blastocatellia > Pyrinomonadales > Pyrinomonadaceae > JAIVGV01. The sequence continues at coordinate 3,328 of DATHBT010000197.1, forward strand.
AAATAATTCGGTGAAAGGTTATATGAGCAGAATCAAGAAAAGTATGGCTAACGGCTGGATCGCGACGGCGGCGGTGGCGGCAGTCGCCGTGGTCGCCGTCTGGCAGTTCTACCTCTTCGCCACGTTCAGGAATCCGCAGGGCGTCTTCGACGCGGGCGGCGGCACCGTCCACCTGTGGCTGGCTATCGGGGCGGCTGCGGTCGCCTGCGTCGTCTGCTTCCTCGCGTTCTCCGTCTCCGTCGGCCACGACGAAGCCAACGACATGCATATCAATTCTTGAGAACCCGCCAAGGCCGGAGGAGGTTACGGGGATGACCACGGTGTATGCCATGCAGCGCGCCAACGGCGACTGGTTCGCGCTCGACGATCACGGACGCCTGCGCGTGCCCATGTTCAGCAGCGTGCTGGACGGGATGCGGGCGCGCGTTGACATCTGGGGGATGCGGCTCTTCAAGCCGGTGGCCCTCGACGGGCGCAAGCTCAAGGAACTCGTGCCGGCGGACGGCGTGGGCGACGTGGAGCTCTGGCTCGTGGACAGCCCTTTCACCAGTCTGAGGCGGGGCCGGCCGGTGGATCGGGCGGAGCTTTCCCAGCTCATGCGGGAGGCCGCTTAGGACGGTTTAGGGTGAAGTAGAGGATGAGAAGGCATTGCCGCAGTTGCAGGGCGTTGCTGGGGATGTGGGAGAGGAGATGCCCCTGCTGCCGCGGGTCGGCGATGCACTGGCCGCACCTCGTCGCCTTCGGCGCCCTCTCGCTGACGGCCGTCTTCTACCTGCTCGTCGTGGTTGGATGAATAACTTTTGACTCGGTGGCGCGGCGGGCCACTTCGGCCGCGCGGCATCAAGGGGATGGCAAGTCAAACTTATGAGTGAAACTTCGTGGAACAACTTCGGCCGCCGCGACATTGGGCAGGGCGTGGATTCGATGTACCAACTGGTCGCCGTGGCGGCGCAGCGGAACAAGCAGCTCGTGCGCGGGGCCAGCCCTCGCATCAGTGTCGGCCCGCTGATGCACAAGAATACGACCATCGCGCTCGAAGAGGCGCGCAGGGGTCTCGTCCCCTTCACGATGAGCGCGGCCCAAGAGAAGAACGGGGACGGCGGTAACGCGCCCTCCGAGCCGGTCGTCAGCGCGGTTGCGGCCGCCGGGGTTCAGAGTCAAAAGGGACGCCGCGAGCCTGACCCATTGCCCTGACTGCCGCCGCCTTTGTTTCGTCGCTTCAACACACTGTCCGAGGTGCGAGGCGTCGTTCCGGCCTGGCGGGCTGCGCGACGCGGCGGCGGAAGAGAAGTCTTTCATGAGGAGGGGCGACATCACCTTCCTCGTCCCCTTCGTCAGCGCCGTGGCGGTCCTGGCCGTGTTATTAATGCGGTCTTGAGAGTCGGAGCGAGAGAGGGACGTTAGGTCCTTTGCGCGGGCCGGAGTGCCGTGGGGTCTGCGGGGCCGCGCGGTCGTCTAATCAGTCCCGCTCGCCGCTTCCGCTTTTCAGCTACCGTCGTGCTTCTCGGCGGACAGGCGCGCCGCGGACTCAAGAAAATCATACACGGTGACGATGCCGACGAGGCGGCCGCTCTCGACCACGGGGAGCGAGCCGATCCTACGGCGGCGCATCAGCTCGACCGCTTCCGCGACGGGCGTCGTGGGGGTGACTGAGACTGGGTCGGGGGTCATGATCTGCCGCACCGCGACCAGTTCCCCCGCCCCCCCCGCGCGGCCTTCGGCCAGCAGGCGGAGCAGGCTGCGGTGCGAGACGATGCCGACCAGACGCCCCTCCCCGTCCTCGACCGGCACGTGCCGCACGTCCCGCCATTCCATCACGCGCGCGACCATCTCGACGAGGTCATCGGGCCTGACGGTGAACAGGTCGGTGGACATGAGGTGCCCGACCGTATGATGGCTCTGCCGCCAGCCTTCCGAGCCGTAGGCTTTGATGAGCGCCCAGCGGTGCACGGGCTCCCCGCCTTGCTGCCGTTCGCGGATGGCGGCGGCGAGCTTCCGCTGGCGCAGGTCTGAAGTGCCCCCGTCGCCCAACGCCTCAAGGGATTGCAGCGTCCACTGCGCGCCCGTCTGGCCGCTCCGCACGCGCTCTTCCAGCGTGCCGAGGTAGCGTTCGATGTCTGCGCCCTCGACACCCGACTGCCTGAGACCCTCACGCGCCAGCGGCAGAAGTTGGTCGAGAATGAGCGCCGCCGCGACGTAGCGCTTCCCGTCCACCCAGGTGAACTGCGCCTTCAGTCCGTACCGCGCGGCGGCGAAGAAGTTCGCCTTGGCGTCGTCGAAGGCCATCCGCCCGCCGACCTCGCCGTACTCGCCCGGCAGGGCCGTCATCAGCCCAATGAAGAAGGCCGCGTTCGCCACCTCGTCGAGGACGGTGGGGCCGCCCGGCAGCGCGCGGTTCTCGATGCGAAGGTGCGGGCGGCCCTCCGAGACGCCGTAGCAGGCGCGGTTCCAGGGCCAGATCGTCCCGTTATGCAGCCGCAGCGCGGAGAGGCCGGGGACTCCGCCGCGCGCAAGCACCGCGAGCGGGTCTTCGTCGGGCCTGTTCGTCATGATCACGCGGAAGCGCGCGATCTGCTCGCGGAAGAGTTCGATGACAGAGCCCCTGAGCCAGCCCTCGCCGAAGCCGACGCGCGGCGGCTGGCTGCGCGACTGCTGCGCGCTCGTGCGCGAATCGTTGGAGTGCTGGAAGAGCGCGACGCGCGTCTCGTGCCACAGGCGGCGGCCGAAGAGGAGCGGCGAGTTGACGGCCGCGGCGAGTAAGGGGGCGGTGACCGCCTGCGCGAGGTTGTACTGGGCGGCGAACTCACGCGGGTTGACTTGTAGGTGTATCTGAAAACTCGCGTTGCACGAGGCCAGCAGGATGTTGTCGTGCTTGACGTGCAGCTCGTCGCGCCCCTTGATGTAGGCCGAGAACGTGCCCCCGCGCAGATCGCCGATGACCCGGTTCAGCTCGTGGTAGCGCGGCCGCGGGGTGATGTTCTCCATCCGCAGGTCTGACATGGCAAGCGTCGGCAGGATGCCGCCGAGCAGCACGTCGGCCCCGCAGGCGCGCGCCCCGTCGCGCGCCAGACGCATCACTTGCGACAGCTCCTCCTCCATCCGGCTGAAGCAGCGGCCGCCGAGCAGGTGCGGCGTGAGGTTGGCCTCCAGGTTGAAGCGCGCGATCTCGGCGACGAAGCGTTCGTCATTAACCTTCGCCAGCACTTCCTCGGCGACCGGCGCGGGGCCGAGGTCGGAATCGACGAGGAACATCTCCTGCTCGGCCCCGACGCGGCGGACGCCGCTCTCTAGCACGTCGCCTTCGAGCATCAACTCCAGCGCGCGCAGGTCGTCCAGCAGCGCCTTCATGTAGGCCCTCTGCCGGCGCTCGTCCAAGACCTGATCAACGTCCTGCTCGCCCATAATCAAAGCCCCGACAGTCGCCGTCAGGGCTTCAGTCTACCGGTCGGCTTCAAGGGGACACTTTTGATCGCCCTCGCCAGCCCGAAGAGTTGGAGGGTGCGGATGCCCCACCAGTTGAAGTCCACCTCGTACCACGCGAGGCCGTGGCGCGCCGAGACGGGGTGCGCGTGGTGGTTGTTGTGCCAGCCCTCGCCGAAGGTGAGCAAGGCGACCCACCAACTGTTGGTCGAGTCGTCGTTGGTGGCGAAGCGCCGGCGACCCCACATGTGCGTCACGGAGTTGACCAGCCAGGTCGCGTGCAGGTTGAAGACTATCCGGAAGAAGATGCCCCACATGAAGACGGACCAGCCGCCGAGTGCCAGCAGCATCACCCCGCAGAGCACCACGGGCACGTAGTAAAAGCGGTTGAGCAGGCGGTGGAAGCCATCCCTCATCATGTCGGGGGCGTAGCGCCACAAGACCGCCTCCTCGTGCCTCTGCGCCGTGCCGCGCAGAATCCAGCCCATGTGCGCCCACCAGCCGCCGTCGCGCGGCGTGTGCGGGTCGCCGGGCGCGTCCGTGTGCGCGTGGTGGAGGCGGTGGGTGACGACCCAGTTGACGGGAGCCCCCTCGAAGGCCAGCGTCCCGCAGACCGTCAGCGCGTACTCGACCCATTTCGGCGTCTTGTACCCGCGGTGGGTCAGCAGGCGGTGAAAGCCCATGCCGACGCCCGGACTCCCGGCCACCCACCACAGGGCGACAGCCACGATTAAGGCCGTCCAACTGAACATGAAGAGCGCGGCCACCGCGCCCAGGTGAAAGGCGACCATCCAGACGGCGGTAATCCAGTTGATTCCGTCCGCCTTTTTATCAACGCTTGATGTGCTGCTCATAACGCTCCCGAAGTTAAGACCCGCCCCGCCGTCGGCTGAAGATTTTCCGCGGCGGCTAACGACTCGGCCGCCACTCTGTTTCTAACAGCCCCGTGTGTCTTCCCGAATGAGAAATAACGCGGTTTTGGTTCGCGCCGTCTGAAACGTGTCCGGGACTCTCGTCCGAGCCCGGCCCGCGACCGGCTAGACGCCTTCCTGCGGGCTGTGGCCGTGAACCCTTTCGCCCCAGCGTAATGAAGACCACGACCTCCGGGCGCGGAGGGCGCCTTCCTGATCGTATTTCTCGTCGGGGTCGTTGATCTTTACGCCTTTGTAGCGGGCCTCGCAGACGTAACAGATCGGGGCGCGCCCCAGGATGGAGAGATCGAGCGGCGATTCGAAATAGAAATGCCTGCCCCCGCAGAAGATACATTCTTCGGACTCGGAGATGTCCGGGCCGGGATTCTCCGCCATGACGAAGCCGCAATCGGCGCACGTGAAGTCGCCCTCCGGCCGTTCCAGTTGAAAGCAATTTCCCGAGTAGCAGACGGGGCAGGCTATGAATACTTCCTTCTTGATGTGTGACCCCTTCCCTCTTCCAACCCGCCGGCAGTTTATTGAGCGTGAATGAGGCGGCGCACACGGTCGGGGAAGAGCACGTCGATCTTTCCGGGGCCGGCGAGGGCCGTCACCTCACCCGCACCATAGATCGTATGCGTCATGGTTTGGCCGGCCTGGTAGGCGCGCGTCCGGTCATAAGGCGGGAGGTTTTGCGCCGCCGGGCGGGGAGAGGTGCGCGAGCTATTTTTGAAGGTGCTGAGTGTGCCGCACTTCGGGCAACTCACGCGCGAAATCCGGCCGCCGACGGTGACGGACGCAACGACGTGACCGCGCTCCTCGTCGCACGGCGCGCATAACTTATCCACCCTCTCGCCGACCGCGTGTGTTTGCTTCTCCATAGGATTTCCTTGGCTACCTTTCATTCGTCGCCGGAGGCCCGCCGAGAGCCGGGCGCGCCTTGGTTATAGTAAAAGCCCCCGGACGAAGAGTCGTGCCGGGGGCTTTTTGTCAGAGAGTCGCCGGAAGTAGCAGCCAGCGGCGGGTTAGTAGCGGGCGTTGCCGCCGTAGCCGCCGCGGTTACCACCGCCGAAACGGTTGCCGCCCCCGCCGCCGCGATCCTCACGGGGCTTGGCCTCGTTGACCTTCAGGCTGCGGCCGTCGAGTTCCCGGCCGTCGAACTGCGAGATGGCCGCCTGGGCCTCCTCGCGCGAAGACATCTCGACGAAAGCGAAGCCGCACGAGCGGCCCGTGTCGCGGTCTTCCACGACCACGGCCGTCTCGACCGTGCCGGCCTGCGCGAACAGTTGACGCAGGTCGTCGCCCGAAGTCTGGAACGCGAGATTGCCGACGTAGAGTTTCATAGACATAGACGTGTACCTCTCCCCGTGGAAGTGCCAGGAGAAGCTTCGAATCAAAGTGTGCTTCGGCGAAACGGTGGCGGCGAAGGCTTCGCGTTCGGATGCTCGTCGGAGGAGCGGCTTCTGAGGTTAAAAACTAGCCCGCTCTCGAACTACCCAGAACGCCGACGCCGTTCTTCAAGGCGCGGGGCGCATCACCGTCGATGCGCGAGAGAAGGAAGGACGTAAGTAAGATGCGTCACAAGCCGTGCATGTTGCAACGGCCGAGGCTATTTCTCGCCCCGCGAGGCGTCATCTTTGTGTGTCGGGCCGGGCTAAGCATGCGGACGCGGCCGCGTCATGAGAGGCACAATCCGGCGGACTGAGCCTTAGCCGAGCAGGCTGATGACGCACGCGGCGTCTATAGCGGCGACGATCACGATGTGTAGCCAGCCCGCGGACAGGCGGCGGCAGCAGGGGCACCACGCCCGGAGCCGGCGCAGTTCGAGCGCGCATCCGGGGCAGTAGTTCATCGGGCAGCAGCCTTGGCCGCCGGGTACTCGTAGC
>DATHBT010000198.1:0-2478 GCA_035295985.1 Pyrinomonadaceae bacterium
GGCGATCACGGGCACGCCCTCCGACCCGACGCTCTTCATCGGCGTGCAGAAACAAAACGGCCTCGGCGCGTGGTCGCAGCCCGGCGGCGAGATTCTGCCGCAGGCCCCGCCGCCGGCCGGCGGGCCGGCGCGCAAGATCGAGAGCCCCGACTCGCGCGTGCAGAAGGTGGTCTTCCGCAACGGCTCGATCTATTACTGCCAGACCGTCGGCCTGCCGGCCGGCCGCACCGCCGCGACCATCGACCGCACGGCCGCTCAGTGGACGCAAGTAAGTGCCGCCAGCGGCAACTACGTGCAGGGAGGGCGGGTGGAAGACCCCGGCGCAACGGCCGCGAACGGCGGCAAGTGGTACGCCTTCCCGTCGCTCTCCGTCAACAAGTACAACGACGTGCTCGTCGGCTTCACGCAGTTCGCCTCGAACCAGTCGCCGGCCGCCGGCTTCTCCGTCCACATCCCCGGCGACCCCCCCGGCAGCATGCGCGAGCCTTACATCTACCGGGGAGGTTGGGGCTGCTACTACGAGAAGACGCTCACGGGCACGCGCAACCTCTGGGGCTTGTACAGCGACGCGCACATCGATCCCAGCGACGACCGCCGCATCTTGACGATCCAGCAGTTCGCCGAGACGCCCGTTGGCACAGGCCCCAACTCCGGGCGGTGGGGCACTGCGTGGGCGCACGTCATCCCCTACAACCGCAAGCCGGTCGTCTCGATCACCAGCCCCGCCAGCGGCGCGGTCTACGTCGAGCCGGCCACCATCCAACTCACCGCCACGGCTTCCGACTTGGACGGCCAAATCACCTGGCTCGATTTCTTCCACGCCAAGGGTAACATCGGCCCGGGCGTCGAGACCTCGCCCGGCGTCTACAAATACACCTGGACGAACGTCCCCGCGGGCGAATACACCGTGAAGTCGTACGCCAACGACAACGACTACGGCCACACGGTGTCCGCGCCCGTCACCATCACCGTCAAGCCCGTCACGGCCCTGAGCGACGACTTCAACGACAACTCGGCCGACGCCGCGAAGTGGGACACGATCCTGCCGCCGGGCATGACGGTGGTCGAGCAGAACCGCCGGCTCGAAATCACGACGCCGAGCAGCGGTGTGGGTTACGGCGGCTACCACGCGCGCGAGACGTTCAACCTGACGAACCGGCGCGCCACCGTCGAGATGGTTCAGGCGGCCTACAACCACAGCCTCGACACCTACTTCGTCCTGCACGACAAGACCACTGACCGCAACTCCTACTTCTTCGCCATCGGCGGGAACCCCGGCTTGTTCCTCATGCAGGAGACCTTCAACGGCGTGCGGGGCGAGTACATCAGCATCCCTTACGACCCGGCGCAGCATCGCTTCTGGCGCATCCGCCACGACCCTGCCGCCGACACCGTCAACTGGGAGACCAGCCCGGACGGCCTACAGTGGACGGTGCGGCTCGCGGCCCCACGCAGGTTCGACGTCTCCAACCTGCAAGCCCGGCTCTACGCCGGCAGGTACACGACCACGTCGCCCCCGCACGTCGCCGTCTTCGACAACTACCGCGTCGAGGACAACCCGCCCTCGCGCGACCTGCTCGCCGACAACTTCAACGACAACTCGACCGACACCTCGAAGTGGGCCGTCGGCGCCAATAACGGCATGACCGTCGCCGAGCGGAACCAGCGCCTCGAAATCACGCCGCCCGCGAGCGACACAGGCTACGGCGGCTACTACTCGACTACCTTGAACTACGATCTGACGTACGCGCGCGCCACCGTCGAGGTCGTGCAGGCCACGCAGTCGCTGAACGGCATCGAGACCTATTTCACGTTAGAAGACCGCGCCACCTCCAACAACCTCCTGCGGTTCGTCAAAAGCGGCGGCTACCTCATCGCGCAGAGCCAGGTCAACGGGGGGATGTCGAGCGCCGTGGTGCCCTACGATCCCGTCCAGCACCGCTTCTGGCGCATCCAGCACCACTGGGATGACGACACGATCACGTGGGAGACGAGCGCCGACGGCGTCGCGTGGGCGATACTCAGGCGCATCCAGCGCACGTTCTACATTAACTGGATGCAGGTGCAGCTCCTGGCGGGCAAGTTCACGGCCGGCACGCCGACGAGCACGGCCGTCTTCGACAACCTCAGGGTCGAGCGGCCGCACCCGGCCCTCGCGCCGAGCGACAACTTCAACGACAACTCGCTCGACCCGATGCGCTGGCAACTCATGGAAAACTCGCCTGTCCAGGTGCGCGAGCAGAATCAGCGGTTAGAGATCGCGCTCGTGCCGAACACCGCCGCCTATAACGGCGTCTCGTCCGTCCCGTCCGTTGACTTCCACGACAAGACGGTTCAGGTCGAGATGGTGCAGACGGTCAGCTTCGCCGGGTGGGCCGAGAACTACTTCGAGCTGAGGCGCGACGACAACAACGCCTTCTACTTCGCCGTCGGCGGGCAGGGCACGTTCGTCTGCGACGCCAAGACTAACGGCGTGCT
>DATHBT010000199.1:0-10298 GCA_035295985.1 Pyrinomonadaceae bacterium
AGCACGCCGTCCGCGTCGAAGCCCGGCTCGACACGGCTCAGGCTCGCGTAGCTCCGGCCCAACAGCCCCGCGCCCGCGAGCAGGACGAGCGCGACGGCCACCTCCGAGACGACGAGTGCGCCCTGCGCGCGCGTCTGCCGACGGCCGCCGCCCGCGCCCTGCGCGCCCTCCTTGAGCGTCTGGTTGAGATCGGGCGCGGAGAAGCCGAGGGCCGGCGCGAGTCCGAAGGCGATCCCGGTCAGCACGGACGCGGCGAGCGCAAAGACGACGGCGCGCCCGTCAACCCCTATCTCCTGCGCCCGCGGGATGCCGCCCGCGCTCCATGCCACCAGCAGATCGACGAGCCACAAACTCAGCGCCAGCCCGCACGCGCCGCCGAGCACAGAGAGCAAGAGGCTCTCGGTTAGCAACTGCCGCGCGATGCGCCCGCGGCCCGCGCCCAGCGCCGCGCGCAGGGCGATCTCCCTGCGCCGTCCCGACGCGCGCGCGAGCAGGAGGTTGGCGACGTTCACGCAGGCGACGAGCAGCAGCAGCCCCACCGCGCCGAGCATCAGCGTGAGCGCCCGGCGCGTCTTCCCGACGATCTCCTCGTGCAGGGGGACGAGCGTCACGCCGCGGTTGCTGTTCGTGTCCGGGTACTGTTGGGAGAGAACGAGCGCGACGCGGTCTATGTCGGCCTGCGCCTCTTCGAGCGGCGTCCCGGCCTTGAGCCGCGCGACGGCGTACATGAAGTGATCGCTGCGCGGGCGTTTGAGATCGACGGACGCGACCCACACGTCCGTGTTCCGGCTGGGGAACTGGAAGCCCTTCGGCATGACGCCGACGACCGTGTAAGACTCGCTGTTGAGCACGAGCGACTGGTTGAGCACGTCCGCGCGGGAGCCGAAGCGGCGCTGCCACAGCCGGTCGCTGATGACTGCGACGCGGCCCGCCCCGGCGCGATCCTCGCCCGGCAGAAATGCGCGCCCGATGGCCGGCTCGACGCCGATCACGCGGAAGAAGTCGGAGGAGGCGAGTATCCCGCCCAGCCGCTCAGGCTCCTGCCCGCCCGTCAGGACGAAGCTCTCGTACTCGTAGGCGGAGACGGCCTCGAAGGCGCGCGCCTGCGTGCGCCAGTCCTCGAAGTTGAGCGGAGAGATCGTGTCCCTCGTCCACCCGCGCTTGGGGTTGTTCTCCCAGACCTGCACGATCCGTTCGGGGTCTTTGTAGGGGAGCGGGCGCAGCAGCACCGAGTTGACGACCGAGAAGATGGCGGTCGTCGCCCCCACGCCGAGCGCCACCGTCGCGACGGCGACGAGCGTGAAGCCCGGACGCTTCGCCAGAACCCTCGCCGCGTAGCGCAGGTCCTGCCACAAATCTTCGAGCGCCGGCACGCCCCTCTGCCTGCGGTACTGCTCCTTCACCTGCTCGACCCCTCCCAGCTCCAGGAGTGCCACGCGCCGCGCCTCTTCGGGCGACATGCCGGCGCGCACGTTGTCCTCGACGTGCATGCGTAGGTGGCTCTCCAACTCCTCCGCCAGCTCGCGATCCCGCGCGCGCCGGTTGAACAGCCCGGCGAGCCGAGCCGCCCAGACGCGCACGCGCCGCGCGCGCGTCACGACTCCTCCGGCGCGAAGAACCGCGCCAGGATGGCGGTCGTCTGCTCCCACTCGCGGGCCTCCTTGGCGAGCTGCCTGCGGCCGGCGCGGGTCAGCCTGTAGTATTTGGCCTTCCGGTTGTTGTCCGAGACGCCCCACTCGGACGAGACGTAACCCTCCTGCTCCAGCTTGAGCAGGGCGGGGTAGAGCGTCCCGTAGTTGATGGAGAGCAGGTCGCCGCTCGTCTGCTCGATGCGGCGCGCGATCCCGTAGCCGTGCAGCGGCCCCATCGCCTCCAGGGTCTTGAGCACCATCAGCGCCAGCGTGCCCTGCCAGATGTCGGTCTTCTCGCCCATCACCGCCCTCCTATTGGCTCGCCATACGAATACCACATCCCCGTATTGGAAAGCAATAGGAAGACCGGTGCTCGACTCCCGCCGCCGGGCGGGACCGCGAACCGCCCCGCGATCCCGCTTCCGGCCCGGACCCCGGCGCGCCTGCGTGACAGGGATCGGCGGGATGCGTTATGCTTTTTCCGAGCTGTTAGCCGTTAGCCGTTAGCCGTTAGCTTTTGTCTCTGCTAACAGCTAATCGCTAACGGCTTCTTGTCGGAGAGGTGCAGGAGTGGTTGAACTGGCAGCACTGGAAATGCTGTGTACGGGGAACCGTACCGTGGGTTCGAATCCCACCCTCTCCGCCAGAAACCGCAGAGATTAGAGGCCGGAGGCCAGAGGTCAGAAAGATTCTGCTTCTTTCACTGGCCTCCAGCCCCTGACCTCTAGCCTCTGTTTTTAATTGACGCCGCGCCGGAGGGCCGCCCGCGGCCTTCCACCCGACCGAGACGGAGGACTCCGGATGCAGGACGACAAGCTGGCGGGAGACGAGGCGCGCCGCGAGTTGCAGCACGAGTCTGTGAAGGCGCAGGTTCAGGCGGACGTTGACTCCGAGATCGCGGCGCGCGCGGACCGCACGACGCCGAGGGAGGCGCGCGCGATGGAGGAGGTGGCGGGCGAGTTCCGCGCGAAGGCGGTTGACGAGGTCGTCGAGACGGAGCGCGAGGTGGAGCGCGCGCGCGGCGCGGCCCGCGTCTCGCAGTTCGTGGACTACGTCTTCTACGTCATCTACGCGCTGCTCGGGATGCGCTTCTTCCTGAACCTGCTCGGCGCGCGGCAGAGCGCGGGCTTCGTCCGCTTCGTCAACGGCGTGACCGACCCGTTCTACGCCCCGTTCAAGGGGATCGTGCCGACGCCCGCGACCGCCGAGGGCTTCCGCCTCGCGCTCCCCATCCTCGTCGCGCTCATCGCCTACCTGCTGCTGCACCTCGCCGTCAACGGGCTGCTGCGGCTCGTCGCCCACCGCAAGACGGCGATCTGAACCGGCCACGGGCCGCGCGTGAGATGACGAATCGAGGCGCGCGTTACGTGCGCGTTTTGAGTAGGCGCGGGCGGGATGCTAAGCTAGCGGCGGTTGAAAACTTATCAGGCTTCGGGCTCCGCACAACGCCCGCCTCGTGAACCCCGCCAGGCCGGGAACGGAGCAACGGTAGCGAAGGCCGCGTGTGTTGCGGGTCGGTCCGGAGCCTGGCCACTTTCGGAGAAGAGTTGCCGCTTGAGAGGCGGCGCTTCAGGTTGCCGAAGCGGGCGCGTTTGGAGCACAATCCGACGCGCCCGCCGCGCGTAAAACCTGAGACGCCCCGGCGCGGCGACTCTTTTTCCTTTTCCGCCCGTGAAGATCAACTTCAAGCGTCTAGACCACGTGCAAATCTGCATCCCGCCGGGCGCGGAAGACGCCGCCCGCGACTTCTACGCGGGGCTGCTCGGCCTGCGCGAGATCGAGAAGCCCGACGTGCTCAAAGGCCGCGGCGGACTCTGGTTCGAGATCGCCGACATCCAACTGCACGTCGGCGCGGAGGACGCGCCCGCGAAGTCTAAGCGCCACCCCGCTTTCGAGGTCGAGAATGTCGAAGAGGTGCGGCAGTTTCTCGAATCGAGCGGCGTCCGCACTCGCGACGAGCCGCAACTCGCCGGCGTGCGCCGCTTCTCCTTCTTCGACCCCTTCGACAACCGCGTCGAGCTGCTGGAAAAATTCTGAGGACTTCCGGCTAACAGCTAACAGCTAATCGCTAACAGCTTCTTTCCCATGTCCTACCAAGTCATCGCGCGCAAGTGGCGTCCGCAGACCTTCGAGGAGGTGACGGGGCAGGAGCACATCACGCGCACGCTCCGCAACGCCATCGAGCACGACCGCCTCCACCACGCCTACCTCTTTTCAGGCGCGCGCGGCGTGGGCAAGACCACCACCGCGCGGCTGCTCGCCAAGGCGCTCAACTGCCACAAGTCCAAAAAACCGACGCCGACGCCGTGCCGCTTCGGCGACAAAGACGCCTGCCCTTCGTGCCAGGAGATCGCCGAGGGCCGCTCGATTGACGTGCTTGAGATCGACGCCGCGTCGAACACGGGCGTGGACAACGTGCGCGAGGCGATCATCAACAACATCGGCATCGCCCCGGCGCGCGACCGCTTCAAGGTCTTCATCATCGACGAGGTGCACATGCTCTCCGGCGCGGCCTTCAACGCCTTGCTCAAAACTCTGGAAGAGCCGCCGCCGCGCGTCACGTTCATCATGGCGACGACCGAGTCGCACAAAATCCCGGACACGATCCTGTCGCGCTCGCAGCAATTCGAGTTCCGCACCATCGCGACGCAGAAGATCGCCGAGCGCCTGCGACTGATCGCCGACGCCGAGAAGATCAAGATCAAGGACGACGCGCTGCGCGAGATCGCGCGCGCCGGGGAAGGCTCGATGCGCGACGCGCAGTCGGCCTTCGATCAGGTGATCAGCTTCAGCGAGGCCGAGATCAAGACGGAGGACGTTGAGGCCGCGCTAGGCGTAGCGGGTGCGGAGCTGCGCTCGCGCGTGATGCGCGCCGTCTCGGCGGGCGACGCGCGCGAGGTCGTCGCCGTCGTGGACGATCTCACCGCGCGCGGCCACGATCTCCGAAACTTTTGTCGCGACCTGCTCGCGCACCTGCGCGACCTGCTCGTCGTCAAAGTCGCGGGCGCGGACGCCGAGGCCGTGGACGCCGACGAGGCCGGGCGGCGGGAGTTGGCTCGCGAGGCGAACGAGTTTTCGGAGTCCGATCTCGTGCGCTCGTTCCACAGCCTGACGGAGACGGAGCAGCGCCTGCGCGAGGGCGCGCACCCGCGCTACCAGTTGGAGATCGGGCTGGTCAAACTGATCGAGATGCGCCGGCTCGCGCCGCTCGGCCAGGTGCTCGAACGCCTCCACGCGCTCGAAAACGCGCTGAGGACGGGCGGCGCGCCCGCGGCGTCGGCCGGCTCGACCGCCGCAGGTGGGGGCGGCGCGGCCGGCGGTTCTTCATCCGCGCGCGGAGGCTCAGGCGGCGTGACGCCGCCGTCCCGCTTTTCGAACCCGCGCGCGGGCGGGCAGCCGGCGCAGGACGCCCCCAAAAATTTTGCCGGCGGTGGTGGCGGAAAGAGTGGCGCGCAGCCGCCCGGCGGCGAGTCGAAAAGCGGGGCACAATCGCCCGCCGGCCTGAGCGCGGCGGACGTGCCGCCGTGGGAGCCGCCCGCGGAGAGTGTTTCGCAGCCGGTCGCCCAAAGCGGCACGCAGCCGAGCGCAGCCACGGCCCCGGCGTTGAAACTGGTGACGAGCAAGTCACAGGGCGAGTCGCCGCAGGGAGAGAACAGCGTTGAAAGTTTCGGCGGCGGCGAGAGTTTTGGTCTGGCCGTGCAGCAGGCCCCGGCGCGCGTCGATCCGAGTCCGCAGGCCGGGGCGGGTGCGGCGCGCGGCGCGTCGGATTCGCTGGCCGAGCGTCTGAAGGACGGGCTTGAGGCGCGTCGTAAGCCGCTGCTCGCGACCGCGCTCGACGGCGCTTCGCGGATCGCGCTCGAAGGCGACGATCTGCGGGTCGAGTTCGCGCCCGACGCGAAGCACCTGCGCGAGACGCTACAGAAGGCTGAGAACCAGAAGCTGCTGCGCGAAGTCTGCTGCGAGGTGGCGGGCCGGCAGGTGGGCGTGCAGATCACTACGCACGGCGCGGGGGATGCGAACGGCGCGGCCGGCTCGGACGACGACGAGGCGCGGCGCGAGCAGCAGCGCCTGCGCGAGGCCGCCGAGCGCGACCCGAAGGTGCAGGACCTGCTCCGCACCTTCCGCGCACAGATCGTTGACGTGCAGCGCACCGAGGGAAAGCGGCGGGAATAAGAGCTCTTAAAGGACTGTCCGTCGCCCGCGGTCAGTCGTCCGTTGCGTGTGCCGCGCGAGCAGGACAACCTTCGGTTCAAGATTCAAGCCGCCCCGCCTCAAACAACTGACAACGGACGACTGACCGCGGACAGCCTTGTCGAACAAACCGGGCGGCGCGCGCGTATAGTCTTCTCTGACGGAGGTGATTGACCGAAGATGCGCGATCCTTTTCTGGCGGGGCTGCTGAGTTTCATCGTGCCGGGCGTGGGGCAGCTCTACAACGGGCAAATCCTGGCGGGCATCCTGTGGCTGATCTTCACGCCCGGCTTCTGGATCGGCACGGGCGGGCTGCTCGGCTGGGTCTGCCACGTCGTCGCGGCGCTGCTGGCCTACAACTACGCGAAGTCGCACCGCGTTCGCGTCTGACAGAAAAGCCGTAAAAGGTAAACCGAGACGGGTGACAGGAGAAGACAATCTCTTCCTGTCACCCGTCTCGGTTTACCTTTTACGGTCTTTTTATCGCGCCGGGAGCAGACGGCGGATCAGGTTGGTGAGCCGGTCGAAGTCAACGGGCTTCGTCAGGTAGCCGTCGATGCCTGCGTCGTAGGCTGCGCGGCGGAAGCCGTCGGTCGAGAAGGCGGTCAGGGCGATGACCCTGACATCCTTGAGCGACGGGTTCTCGCGCAGTTGACGCGTAGCACCGAGGCCGTCGAGCGTGGGCATGCCGATGTCCATCAGGATCAGATCGGGGCGGCTCGCCGCGGCGAGTTTGACCGCCTCCTCGCCGTTCGAGGCGGTGATAACGCGGTAGCCGGCCTGCTGCAAGTGCAGGCTGATGAGGATCAGGTTGTCGGGCGTGTCGTCAACGACCATCAGCAGGAAGTCTTGGGCCGAGAACTCGCGCGTGTCGGCGCTGGGATGGAGCGGGCTGGTCTCGGCCGGGGAGCGGGGCCGCGAAATCTGACCGAAGTCGGGCGGGGGCGGCGCGTCGCCGACGGGGTCGTTCTCGGCGGTGTCGTCAACAGCTACGGGTTCGCCCGCGGGCGCGTCGAGTTCCGACGTGTCGCCCGCGCGCGCAGCGCGGAACTGGTAGCCGCAACTGACGCAGAACCGCGCCGTCTCCGCATTCTCCTGGCCGCACTCGGGGCAGTTCATTCGCTTCGGCCGACTTTCGACAGACTCGTTTCGGGAAAGACAGATTATCTCAGACGCCGCCGCCTCTTAGCCAGTTGCAGCGGGCGCGCTCGCGAAGTCAGTCCTGCGTCGGGCGCTTCTTGCCGGGCGGGGGGAGCGCGCGGGGGATGTCGTTACCGGCGGGGAATTCCGACGCGCCCTGCTCGGCCGGCTTCGAGCGGCGCAGGGCGGGCGGGAGTTTCGGCCTGGGGATCGAGACGGTGGCGACCGACGAGTCTGTGCGCCGCAGGATCGCGCCGCCGCGCCCCGCGACCCACGCCTGCGTGCCGCCGCGGTAGGCGACCGACAGGAGCGGCAGGGAGGCGGGTGTAGCGACCAGCTCCCACGTCTCGCCGCCGTCGCGCGTTTGCAGCACGCGCCCCTGCTCGCCTACGGCCAGGGCGTCTCGCGCCGAGGCCGCCGAGATCGCGAACAGGTTTAACTCGACGCCGCTCTCCAACTGCCGCCACTTCGCGCCCGCGTCGTCCGTGCGCATGACGAGTCCGCGCTGGCCGACCGCGAAGCCGCGGCGCGCGTCCGCGAACGTCACGTCGTAGAGCCACTCGCGCGCGTTCGTCTCCACGTAGTTCCACGTCTCGCCGCCGTCCTCGGTTCGCAAGACCATGCCCATAGCGCCGACGGCGACGGCGTTGCGCGCGTCGGCGTAGGACACGTCTTCGAGCCAGGTGACGGTGTTCGAGGCCCGCCGCGCCCAGGTCTTGCCGCCGTCGTCGGTTCGCGCAATCGTCCCGCGCTCGCCGACGGCCAGGCCGTTCTTCGCGTCAACGAAGTGGACGCCCGACAGCTCGCCGGTGATCCCGGTCTCGGCGCGCACCCAGAGCAGGCCGCCGTCGTGCGTCCACAGGATCGTCCCGCCCTCGCCGACCGCCCAGCCGCGCTGTTCGTCAACGAAGAAGACGTGCGAGAGGCGCACCGTAACGCCCGAGACCTGCGGCGTCCAGCGCCGCCCGCCCGACGTGGTCGAGAGTATCCGGCCGCGCGAGCCGACGGCCCAGCCGCGCGAGCCGTCGAGGAAGAAGATGTCGGAGAGGTCTTCGCGCCCGCCTTCGGAGAGGCGGCGCCACTCGTAGCCGCCGTCGTCCGTGCGCAGGATCAGGCCGTCCGCGCCCGCGGCCCAGCCGGTCTCGGCGTCGGCGAAGTGGATCGCTTCGAGGCGCGGCGCGGTCTTGACGGCGACGGGCAGCCACGTCGTGCCGCCGTCGCCCGTCGTGAGCACCGCGCCCTCCGAGCCGACGGCCCAGCCGTTGCGCTCGTCGGCGAAGAAGACGTTGCGCAGGTCTGCCCGCTGGTAGATGTCAACGCGCGACCACGTCTCGCCGCCGTCGTCCGTCTTCAAGACCAGCCCCGCGAAGCCGACGACCACGGCGCGCTGCGACTGTCCCGCGAACGAAGCGCCCGTGAGCGGAAGCTCCGCCCACTCGGCGGGCGTCTCGTGCCGCTTCCACGTCTCGCCGCCGTCGCGCGTGGTGAGCAGCGTCCCGCGCGCACCCACGGCGACGCCGGTCTTTTCGTCGCCGAACGAGACCGAGAAGAGGTGCGCGCCCGTGCCCGACGCCTGCTCGCGCCAGGTGCGGCCGCCGTCCGTCGTTGTGACGATGCGGCCGTAAGTCCCGACGGCCCACCCTGCCTGCGCGCGCTCGCCCGCGAAGGCGACGCCCGAGAGGTGATCCTTAACGCCCGTCTGGCGGAGCGTCCAGCGGTCGCCGCCGTCGTCCGTGGTCAAAACGACGCCGCGCGAGCCGACCGCGACCGCCGCCTTTTTGTCGCGCACGAACAGGCCGTAGAGCGGCGTGGAGACGGGCGAGTCCTGCGCCTCCCACTCGAAGCCGCCGTCGTCCGTACGCAGGATCACGCCGTCGTTGCCGACCGCCCAGCCGTGCCGCTTGTCCGCGGCGAACCGCAAGGCGTGAATGACGCCGCCCTGCGGCAGCGGGTTCTGCCACAGCCACGAGCGGCGCTGCGCCTCCGCGCCCGGCGCCAAGCACGCGCACGCGGCGAGCGCCAGCGCCGCGACGGGCGCGCGGAGGCGGCTCAAGACTGTGCTGCGCTGCGTGGGCATCGAGACGGCTCAAGAGGGAAGCTGCTGAGTTCTATCGGGGGGACAAATTTAACATCTGCGGGGCTTTGTTGCGAGGCCCGGCCGCGGGGTTGCCGGTGGAACATGAGCCGGCGGGCGGAAGGGAAGAACCCTCGAACCGCAACGAAAACACAACGCGCCTGGGACGTGTGTGACACGCGAGAGCCTGCCGGCACGCGGCAGACGCGACGACGACGAGGCCCTAAATTTCTACGCCGCCGCGGCCTGGGCGGCCGCGTCCAGCAGGACGATCTCGTCGGCGCGGCCGAGCGCAGCGATCTTACGGGCGGCCTTGTCAACGGCTTCCTGAGCGCCGTGGCCCGCGTGGCCCTTGATCCACTCCCAATCGATGCGGTGCGGCGCTGCCGCCGCGTCCAAACGCGCCCACCACTCGTGGTTCGACTTGCGCCGGAAGCGCCCCGACATCGTCTCGACGACGTAGCGCGAATCCGTCAGCAGGCGCACGCGGCACGGCTCGCGCAAATTCTCCAAGCCCAGCGCCGCCGCCACGATCTCCGCCTGCTGGTTCGTCGCGCTGCCCAGGTAGCAGCCGAACGCGCGCCACTGGTCGCGCCAGTTCAGGAGCGCCACGGCCGCGGCGCGCGTCGCCTGCTGCCCGTTGCCGAGGCTCGACCCGTCGCAGTAGATCGTGACCGATTTGGAGGGATGAGGGATGAGGGATGAGGGGTGAACAGAACCCTTATCACCCTCCGCGCTTTCACCCGCGAACCTCTTCTTCATCCCTCCGCCCTCACCCCTCATCCCTGTACCGCTGCCGCCTCCTCGCGGCGCGCCGTGAGCATGACGACGTGATCGACCGTCTCCTCGAAGGTGTCGTCGTGCGAGATGACGAAGAGCTGATCGAAGTGGCGCACCTGCCCGATCTGCTGCGCGAGGCGCTCGCGCCGCTCGGCGTCCATGTTGACGGTCGGCTCGTCGAAGAAGGCGATGCGGATGTCGGAGAGCTGCTTGAGCAGCGCGAGGCGGACGGCCAGCGCTGCCGCCATCTGCTCGCCGCCCGACAGGCTGACGAACGAACGCTCGTGCCCCGCCTCCTCGACGACGATCTCGTAGTCGCTCGTCCAGCGAAGGGTGTGGCCGGCCTCGCCCGTGATCTCGCGGAAGAGCTGGTTGGCCTCGACCGAGATGTGCGCGACGTATGACTTCGTGACTTCCGGGCCGGCCTTCTTCAACGTGTCGCGCACGAACTCGGTCGTCTCCTGCAAGCGGCCGAGCCGGCG
>DATHBT010000200.1:0-8231 GCA_035295985.1 Pyrinomonadaceae bacterium
CACCGACGGGCGGGGCGTGCTGCGCAGGCGAGGCGCGCCGCCCCGAACGGCCCCGGCCGGCGCTCGTATGTGGGGAGCGCCGGCCCGTGCCGCGGCGAGGCGGCCGCTCCGCGTGAGTGGCGAACGGCGCGGTCGCCTCAAATTTCGAGTCGCGTGTGCGGGAGCAGCCCCGGAGTTTCGTGCGGGCTGACGCCGCTCATTTCCCTTTGAACTGCGGCGCGTGTTTTTCGAGGAAGGCGCGCGTGCCCTCGCGCACGTCTTCCGTTGAGAAGAGGCGCGAGAAGAGTTCGGCTTCGAGTTCTAAACCTTGTTCGAGCGGGAGACGAGAGCCGCGCGTGACGGCTTCGAGGCAGGCGCGCACGGCGAGCGGCGCTTGCCCGGCGACGAGCGAGGCGAGCGATTCGGCCTCGGCGAGCAGCCGGTCGGGTTCGACGACGCGGTTGACGAGGCCGAGGCGGTGGGCTTCGTCGGCCGTGAGCGCGTCGCCCGCGAGCATCGCGGCCAGGGCGCGTCCGCGGCCGACGGCGCGCGCGAGCCTTTGCGTGCCGCCGTAGGCCGGGAGCGCGCCGAGTTTCACTTCGGGAAGGCTGAACGTCGCGCCGCGCGCGGCGACGCGCAGGTGGGAGGCGAGCGCGAGTTCGCAGCCGCCGCCAGCGGCCACGCCGTTCACGGCCGCGACGACCGGTACGCCGCACAGTTCAATCGCCTCGCACGCGCGTTGCCCGCGCCGCGCAGTCTCAAGCGCGCCCTCCTCGTCCAGTC
Organism: Pyrinomonadaceae bacterium; assembly: GCA_035295985.1. GTDB lineage: Bacteria > Acidobacteriota > Blastocatellia > Pyrinomonadales > Pyrinomonadaceae > JAIVGV01. The sequence continues at coordinate 763 of DATHBT010000200.1, forward strand.
CCGTGAGATCGCCTATGTCTGTGCCGGCGCAGAACGCCTCGCCTGCGCCGGTGAGGATGACCGCGCGCAACTCCGGACGCGCGCCGAAAGACGAGAAGAGTTCCGCCAGGCGTTCGAGCATCGCGCGCGTGAGCGCGTTGCGGCGCGCGGGGCGGTCGAGCGTGACGAACACGAACGCCCCGCGCTCTTTTACTCTGACATGCTGTGCCGGTTCGTCGGTCAAGCGGTCTGCCAGCGCGACTGCGGGACTTCGAAGTCGTAGGTCTCACCGTGGCTGAGGTAGATCATGCGCTCGGCTAACCCTGCGGCCTCGGCCGCGCGCTTGAAATCTTCGAGCGGCGACTTGAAGACCTCGTAGTCGTTGTAGTGGATCGGAATCACCTTCTTCGGGTTGACGATGCGGACGGCCTCGACGCCCTGCTCTGCGTCCATCGTCAGCAGTATCCCCATGATGGTCGTGCCGCCGAGGTGCTAGAGGCCGAGGTCTATGTCCGGGTATTTTCGGGGAATCTCTTTCAGCTCGTCGAAGACGAGCGTGTCGCCGGTGATGTAGAGGCGCAGCACCGTTCTGCCGGCCGCGTTCTCGAACTCAAGCATGCTGCCCATCACGGGCGGCAGGAACTTCTCGACGACGGGCGGCCCGTGCCGGCCCGGCATCGAGGAGACGCGCACGCGAGCGCCGTTCTTCTCGACCGTAACATTCTGCCAGGTGTCCAGAGCGACGGGCGCGGTGAAGCCCTTGTCGCGAAGTTCGGAGGCGGCGTGCTCGGTCGTGACGATGGGCACGTCCTTGCGGAGCTTCTCTTCGGCGACGCGGTCGAAGTGGTCGCCGTGGTAGTGCGAGAGGACGACGAAGTCGAGCGGGGGCAGTTGCTCGATGTCGAGCGCGGGGTTGGTCAAACGCTCGGCCGTCAGCCCGTAGCCTAAATGGACGTGATCGCCCGCGTGCAGGAAGTTCGGGTCGGTGAGCACGGTGAAGCCCGCGTAGCGCAGGATCACGGTCGCAGTCCCGACGAAGAAGATCGACCCCGCGCCGAACTCAGGACTCGCGCCGCCCTCCGCCGGGAGCGTCAACACTTTCGACTCTTTCGCCTCTTCGCTCATCACCTTTCCCCTTTCTCGTCGCTTCAGGAAATTTTGCCCGGCAGCTTAACGCAGAAAGGGGCGTGGCGCGCGGGGCGACAAGTAACAAGAGTGCGGAGTTTTCTTGTCGCCCCGCCGCGGCGCGTACGCGTGCGTACTAAACGAGGTTCATCGGCACGGGGTTCTTCGGGTCCGTGTAGTCGTAGAAGCCGCGGCCCGTTTTGCGGCCGTAGAGGCCGGCCAGGACCATGCGCTTCAGAAGAGGTGGGGGGGCGAAGCGGCGCTCGCGGAACTCCGTGAACATGATCTCGGCGATGTAGTAGGTGGTGTCGAGGCCGACGAAGTCTAAGAGCGTCAGCGGCCCCATCGGGTGGCCGCAGCCGAGCTTCATGCCGTTGTCGATGTCGACGATGGAGCCGACGCCCTCTTCGAGCGCGCGGATCGAATCCAACAGGTAGGGGACGAGCAGGCGGTTGACGATGAAGCCGGAGCGGTCGTCGGCGCGCACGGGCACCTTGCCCAGTCGCTTGCCGAAATCGACGGCCGTCTCGTAAACCTGCTCGTCCGTCAAGATCGTGCGGACGACCTCGACGAGCTTCATCAGCGGCACGGGGTTGAAGAAGTGTAGGCCGATGAAGCGCTTCTGACGCTCGGCGGAGGTGGCCGTCATCATTTCGGTGATCGAGAGCGAAGAGGTGTTCGAGGCGAAGATGGTGTCCGGCTTACACAGCTCGTCGAGTTGCCGGTAGGTCTCGCGCTTGGTGTCGAGGTTTTCGATGATGGCCTCGACGATGATGTCGCAGTCCGAGAGGTCTTCGAACTTCGTCGTGCCCGACAGCCGGCCGCGAATTTCTGTCTGCTGCTCGGCCGTGATCGTCCCCTTCTCGGCGAACTTGCCCAGAGACTTCTCTATCCCCCGGAAGCCGCGCTCGCACAGCTCGTCCGAGACTTCGCGGACGACGACCTGGAAGCCCGCGGTGGCGGCCGTCTGCGCGATGCCCGATCCCATCAGCCCGCAGCCGAGCACGCCGACCTTCTTGATCTCCATCGTCTGAAATTCTCCCTGTCAGAAATTTTTAGCGTTTGAAAGGCGGGAACACTTTTAGATGAACCGCGCGGGGGTTTGCAAGCGCGCCGCGGTCGGCCGGGCCGGCTGCGCCGCAGGGTCTTACTTAACTTCTTCCCATCTCACTTCTTCTCGCCGCCGCGCTGCTGCTCGGCGTTCGGCCCGGACTCGCCTCGTTGCGGCGGCTGTTCGCCCGTCGCTTCCGGCGAGGGTTCTTCGCGCAGCCCGATGCCGAAATTGTGCCCCTCGTTCTTCACCCAGCCGTCGGCGCGCTCCTCCCAGCTCTCGAAGTCCTCGACCAGCTTCGCCTTCGACTCCTGCCCCTGCCGCGAGGCGCGCTCCTGCTCGGGTTGTCGCGCGTAGTCGCGTGCGCGCGAGACCAAGGTCTTCAACTCCTGAAGCAGTTGGCCGGACTGCGCGTCGAGCGCGGGGGCGCGGTCGAGTTTTTCGAGCGCGCGGTCGGCCGTCTCCGCGTCGCCGTCCTTGAGCGCCTTGGCGAAAGCCGCCTGCCCCTCGTTGTGCGCCTCGATGAAGAGTGCGACGGACTGTGCGTTGCCCGCGAGGCGCTGGGACGCGGCGCGGCTGAGCGCGGGCGCGGGGCCGTCGAAGTGACGCACGACCTCGCCGAATCCGACGACGACGAGCGCGAGCGCGACGATTTGCAGGGCGTGCCAGGCGAAGGCGACCGAGGCTTTCTGGCCGGGCCGCTTGTAGCCGACGAAGAGCGCGAGCACCGCGCCCGCCGCGAAGCCGCCGAGGTGCGCGGCGTTGTCGATGAAGGGGATCGTGTAGCCGATGGCGAGGTTGAGCAGGATGGTCGGCAGCATCCCCAAGCCGAAGGCGCGCTTGAACCCTTCGGGCAGCTCGTGGCGGAATTTGATGCCGAAGACGAAGAGCACGCCGACCAAGCCGAAGAGCGCGCCCGAAGCGCCGGCCGAGGGGCCGTCGCCGCCGCGGAAGAGGAAGCGCCCCAGGAAGCCGGGCTGCCCGCCGACGCTCGAAGCCAAGTAGCTCGCCGCCACGCCCGCTATCCCCGTCATGATCCAGAAGAAGACGAAGCGCGCCGATCCGTAGAGGCGCTCGACGTAGGGGCCGAGGATGAAGAGGCTGTACATGTTGACGATCAGGTGCAGCCAGCCGATGTGTATGAAGACGGGCGTGACCAGCCGCCACCACTCGCCGTTGTTGATGCGCGAGTTGAACTTCGCGCCGTAGGCCCGCAGCACCTCGAAGTTCTCCGTCCCGCCCGACAGGTACATCAGGAGGAAGACGAAGACGTTGGCGGCGAGGAAGACGAAGGTGAACGTGGCGGGCCGCGTCAGTATGGCGCGCGCGAAGCGTACGGTCTCCGGGTCGTAGCGCGGCTGCGCCTGCGACGGCTGACGCTGCACGGCCGCCCCGGCGGGCGCGCCGCAGACGTGGCAACTGGTCTCGCCCGCGCCCGTGATCGCGCCGCAGTTGCGGCACAGGCCGGGCCGCCCGGCGGGCGACGCCTCTGCTCTCGGCTCGTCCAAACAGTTCTCCCCGGCCCTGACGGTCTCTCCGACCGCGGGCGCGACGCGCGGCCGTCGCTCGCGCGAGGCCGCGAGCGGCGCGCGCCGCTGCGGTCAGTCGGCCAACAAACCTCTCCGGCGTTAATCGTTTCTTACGCGATTCTACCGGAAGCGACAGGGAGTGTCATGCGAGCGCCGCCGGAGCGATGTGAGAGGAGCGGCGCGCGCTCGAAGATGAGAAGCCGGGCGCGACGCGCGGCGAAAAGCGGAAGGCGACAGATCGTTTAGCTGATGACCCGCCGCCTTCCGCTTTCTTAACTTCCGCTTTCTTAACTTCTGCCTTCTGCCTACCGCTTACGGCTCACCGCTCACTGTTCACTTAACTTCACCCCGCGCTCTGATCTCGCGCGGGGCGGCTGCGTCCGCGGAGACCTCGACGGGGACGCGCCAGGCGAGCGTCTGGATGCGGCACGTGCCGGTGTTGTCCTCGCGGCAGTAATAGACCGAGAGCCGGACGCGCAGCTCGGCCGGGCCGGCGGCGCGCGCCTGCAACGGCAGGCGCAGCGGCAGCCGCAAATCTTTCGACGAGCGCGCCAGTGTCGCCTTGCCGCCTTCGAGCGCGAGGCCGCCGCGCTCGACCGACGCGCGGACGCTGTGCGGCGCGTTCTCGTTCAGGTGATAACCGGCCGGCAGCGCGACCTCCACCACGAGCGCGTCCGACGCGCCGAGCGCGAGCCGCTGCGGCGCGAGCTTCGTCTCTTTGCCGCCGGCCGGGAGGGCTTCGGCATCGGCGGCGGACGACTCCGCGGCCGGGGCCGGGGGCTTAAGGCCGGCGAGCCGCAGCGTCGAGGTCTGGCCCGTCGCAACGTCAACGACGCGGACGGCGTGGTTGTTCGTGTCGGCGACGTAGAGCTTGCCGCCCGCGTACGAGAGACCGCCCGGCTCGTAGAACGTGGGCTTCGCGCCATCCGCCTGGCCGGGCTTGCCCGTGCCGGCGAAAGTTTTGACCGCGCCGCGCGACGGGTCTAACCGCTTGATCTTGTGGTTGTAGGTGTCGGCGATGAAGACCGCGCCGTCCGCGATCACGACGCCGAGCGGGTGCTGTAGGCGCACTGCGTCGCCGGTGCCATCTGCGTCGCCGAACTCGAAGAGGTCGCCGCCCGCGAGCGTGACGACCTGCGAAGAGGATGAGGCGGGCCGGGTCGGCGTGGGCGCTGCGACGACGGGCCGCGTCTCGTCCTCGCCGTCCGGCGGCATCTGCCCCGTGGCCGGGCGCTCCTTCTCGTCGCCCGTCGAGCCGGCCGGCTCCCCGTCGCGGGGCGCGGCCTCCCTCGCGGTCTCGATCAGATCAATCGCGCGGATGATGTTCGACTCGCTGTCGGCGACGTAGAGCGTCGAGCCGTCGGAGGCCAGGCCCGAAGGCTGTGCGAAGCCCGCCGCGAGGCGCGGGCCGTCGAGCCGCGCCTCGCGCCCCGATCCGGCGAAGATCGAGACGCGATTCGAGTCGAGACCGAGCTGCCAGATCTGGTGCGGGCCGGCCATCGCGACGTAGAGCGTGCGGCCGACGAGCTGCAAGTCCCAGGGAGAACTGAGCGGCGTCCGCCGCGCGTCGGCCGCCGACTCGTCGCCGAGCCAACTGCCCTGCCGCCCCGTGCCGGCGACGGTCGAGACCTGCCGCGTCTTGAGATCGACGCGGCGGATCAGATGGTTCGCCGTGTCGGCGACGTAGAGCGAATCATTGTCGAGCGCGAGGCCCTGCGGGCGGTAGAACGTCGCGGACTCAAACGCCCCGTCGCGGCTCCCGCGCGCGCCCGTGCCGACGACGGAGACGACCGTGCCGTCGAGTTTGGTAATGACGACGCGGTTGTGGTTCGAGTCTGCGACGAAGAGGCGGTCGGTTTTCGCGTCGGCCAGCACCTTGCCGGGGAAGGCGAGCGGGAGCGGGGCCGTCTTCGCGCGCTCTAACGCGAGTCTCAGGGGCTGCTCGTTGAGCGCGCCGCGCTTGCGAAACTCCGCGGCCGTGCGCGCGACGGCCTCGTCCAGAACTTCGTACTGCCCCTCCCCGGCCACGCTGTAGCGCGGCGGCGGGTTAGGGTTGCGGGGCGACGGCGGATCGCTGCCCAGCGGGACGACGTAGCCGGCCGGGTCGATGACGACGAAGGTCGGCCACGCGCGCACGGCGTAGGCCTCCCAGATTTTAAAGTCGGCGTCGTTGACGACCGGGTGCTCGATCTCGTAGCGGAGGATGATGCGGCGGATGTTGTCCGTCTCCTTCTCGTTCTCGAACTTGGCGGAGTGGACGCCGATGACGACCAGCTCCTTCGCGTACTTCTCTTCGAGCCGCTTGAGATCGGGGATGACGTGGACGCAGTTGATGCAGCCGTAAGTCCAGAAGTCGAGCAGCACGATCTTGCCGCGCAACTGCGCGAGCGAGAGTGGCCGGTCTGTGTTCAACCACCCGCGCGCGCCGTCGAACTCCGGCGCGCGCACCCTCGACTGCACGGCCATCGCACCGCCCCCCGCGCCGCCGCCCGGCGTCTGCGCGCCCGCGCGCGCAGTCGAAGTCAGGACTAGCGTGGCGCACACGGCCCACGCGATAAAACTTCTGATCAACATCACAGCACCGCCCGTCCGAAGAAACTCGCGCGCCAGTAGAGTAGGCCGGTCGGCCCGGCGGCGTTCCAGATACGGCCCGCACGGGGCCGCGGGATTCCAATTACGATACGCGCCCCGCCCGCGTCTTCACAAGTCTGCGCGCCGACAGGTTTTCTGATCGCTTTGACACGCCTCGGCCCGCGTGTTAGAAGCAGCCGCGAGCGATGACGAGCGACGCTGAGACGAACCAGGGCGCGACGGGCGCGAACGCCGGGGAGCGCGAGGGCGGCTCGCGGGCCTTGCGCGAGCTGTTCGTCTTCCGCGCGGGCGCGCGCAGCTTCGCGCTCTTCCGCGAAGAGGTCGAGGCGACGGCAGAGAACCTGCGCCCCGCCCCGCTGCCCTTCGCGCCGCCGCCCGTCCTCGGCGTCGTGGCACTTCGCGGACGCGTCCGCACCGCCATCGACCCGCTCAAACTCTTCGCCGCCCCCGCCGTCCCGGCTGGCGAAACTTCCCCCGCCAAGACCGAACCGCCCCACACCTTCGTCGCGCTGGCCGGCGACGAACAACTCGCGCTCGCCTGCGATTCTGTGGAAGAGTCCTTCACCATCTCGACCGCCGAACTCCGCCCCGCGCCCGACCCGGAAGCCCCGGCCCGCGGCCTCGTCATGCACGAGGCCCGCGACATAATCGTCCTCGACCCCGCGCGCCTCTTCGACGCCGCCACGCGCGGCCTCGACCGCCGCCGCAAAAGATCGTAAACCGGGCGGCCGCGCGCCGGCATCCCCGCCGTGCCCGCGCCCGCGGCCGGGTGCTAAGATTAGCTGTTAGCTGTTAGCTGTTAGCCGGAATGGAATGCGCTTTCGGCTCACGACGCCCGCTCCGCCTCCGGTCTTCAGGTTTTGCTAACAGCTAACAGCTAACAGCTAACAGCTTCTTGTTATGAATCAACAGTCGTTCGGGGTGCTCGAATACGAAGCCGCGCGCGCGCTCGTGCGGCGCGGCGCGCAGACCGAGGCTGGCCGCGCACGCGCCGACTCGCTCGCGCCGATGGACGATCTGTCGGAGTTGCGGCGCGCTCTCGCCGCGGTCTCGGAGTGCGTGGCCCTACGCGCGCGCGGCGGCGCGTGGTCGTTCTCGGAGCTGGCCGACCCCGAAGAGCTGATCGCGCGTCTGCGGATCGAGGGCGCGGTGCTCGAACCGCTCGCGCTGCTCGAACTGGCGCGCCTCTGCGA